>WTCH01000067.1 GCA_013138675.1 Woeseiaceae bacterium
GTTTTCCGACTGAATAGGAACGAGACCCGGGTTACCCGAGGCAGCCTGCAATCTCTGATCAGGACGGTAAATGGTGCCGCTGGGCGCCAGTCCGCCCTTGATGTGGTCGTAGCTGGGGCGGGTAATCGTCTCACTGAACGACGCACGAAGCACAATATTTTCCCAAGGCTCAATATCGAAATCGACACTCGGCAGCGTAAAGTCATAATCGCCGAATACGTCGGTGAAGCCCTGGATAATTTCGCCGTTTTCGTCCCTTGCTTCCTCAATAGTGAACTCGTTGCCCGCGCCTACCCACTGCGACCCCGCCCAAACGATATCCTTGGCAGCCGAGGTGATATCCGTCTTTTCATGGCGAACTCCCATGGCGAAATTGACCGGCATGTTTTTGAAGTCCCCACTCCAGTTGAACTGGAAATAAAAGGCAATGGATTCCTCGGTGGTGCGAAGATCGCTGGTCCAGTCAGTCGAGGCACAATAGCCGGTGCCACAGTCTCCGACATTATTCCCATAGTTATTGCCGTTGAGGGCGTAGACTGCTTCGGCTGCAGCCTGAAGGTCGGCAAGGCTGGCCGTGAAATACTCCGTCTGCAAATCCGGATGATTGTGGCCGGAAAGCTCATCGAACTGGTTTTTGATCGTGGAACGGACAATGAGGTCTGAGATGGTTCCCGGGTCGGTGATACCACCCCAGTTATCCAACTGCACATTGCTTGTTACCGAACGATTGCTGACGTCTGTGGTCTGCACGCCGAAATCGATACTCGCCTCGTCAGAAAATTCGAAGGAGCCGGCAATCTTGGCCTGTTCCAGTTCCATCAGAGCGGCGTCATTGCCGAACACGCTACCTGTTATCAGCATGTCATCCCTGAACAGAGGGCGATTAGTCTCTCCGCCAGAATTCAGGTTCAGGCTCAAGATCGGCAATTCCGAACCCGAGAGGTATGTCTGGCCAACCTTGTTAAAGCTGGCGATGGAGATCAGCGAGCTTGTGCCATTGGGGCCGATTGGCCCGGTTTCGGCCGAGGAGTCATGGTAGTCAAATTCGAGCGAAAACCGATCGGTTGGCCACCACTCAAGATTGAGGCCGACCGACTCGTTCTCGTTTGTGCGGCCTTCCTCACCTGTACCCATTGCAAAGTCGGCGTTGCCAACCTGTTCCGTGTAATAGATGGGGCTGGCATTCCGGTCATCGTTCCATTCACTCGATTGACCAAGAGCTCCCGTATTGGAGAACCAGGCAGAAAGATCACTGTAGGTGCGCTCCAGCTCGAATTCGGAATGGATGTAATCGACGGTTGTCGTGATGTTTTCCGTTGGCGCCCACTGCAGCACAATCTGGCCGTTGGTCCGCTCAGTCTCATACTCTGAAATGTTGTAGGCCACGTTTTGCGGGACCGAATAGCTCCGATCTGCAGTCTGCGGCCGATTTATCTGATTCGCATCATTGACGACGATGGGGCTCTCGATAAGGCCACCATCACCATCCGGTATCAGATCGTCGCCTGGCCGAGAGAACCAACCGCCGGTCACAGCGGAGTTCACGCCATTACTCCTGGTCTGATGGGATGCTGTGATGGCTATGCCGACCGTGTCGTCCGCGAACTTACCGAGGTAAATGCCAGAGAATTCCGGTGTGACCGTGTCGCCGGTGCGGGTCGACGTGTCCGCTACCGCCCTGCCCGCGAGACTTAAAGTAGGTTCACCTTTGAGCGGTTCAGGCGTCAATATGTTGATGATGGAACCAATACCGCCCGACGGCATATCAGCTCGACCCGTCTTGTAGACATTAACGCCTGCTACACCTTCCGAAGCCAGGTCCGCGAAGTCAAAAGAACGGTTGACGCCATTATGAGTTGGCATCTGGCGGCCATTTATGGTCACCAGGTTGTATTCCGGACCAAATCCACGCACCGTCACCTGGCTGCCCTCACCGCGCTGTCGGTCAATGGACACACCGGTAATTCTTTGCAGGGACTCTGCCAGGTTCGCATCAGGGAACTTACCGATATCTTCGGCAGAAATGGCGTCAACAACGCCCCTTGAGGTGCGCTTGACATCCATGGAACGCGTCAAGCTGCCGCGGATACCCGTCGTGATAATTTCCTCGATGACTTCGTCGTCTTGCGCGACTACTAGAGGCGAGTAAGCGGTCGCACCGAGCGCAACCGCAACAGCGGCAGCCAATGGCGTCCTGTTAAAAATCGGTTTTTGCATGCTCAAGCCCCCTAGCTTGGTATCTGATGATTCTGCCAGTTATCGGTATTTTTTCGGCAGCTGCACCTTTTTATGAAAGGTACAAAAAACGTGACAGCGCTGTCACTACGTGTTTATACTTAGATCTGACAGCGCTGTCAACACAAAGGTACGGCCGTTGTTAAAAAAGGGACACAGATGATATTTAGGGGTCAACTTTTGTGAATACCGTGGGGGTTGAGGCGGTCTGCATTCGCACAGCCTGGCAGGGTCGGATCTCCGGCTGCATGCTTGGTAAGCCTGTGGAGGTCCTCTCGTTCCAGGAAGGGATTGCGGGGCTCGAAATGTACCTGCGCGAGGCGCAGGCGTACCCGTTACGGAATTACGTGCCACTACTCGAAGGAAGTATTGTTGAGCGTACTGAAAAGTTGAGCTGCCGTGACCACATAGTCCGTTCCGAACCAGACGACGACATAAATTACACGGTGTTGGCGTTGTTGCTACTCGAGGAAAAGGGCCTCAGTTTCGATACCGACGATGTTGCCCGTGCCTGGCTTCGGCTTTTGCCGGCCGGCACAACCTGGACCGCTGAGCGAGCCGCCTATCGAACGCTGCTTTGCGAAATGTCCGACGAGTTCGTCAACGGCGAGGACGCCGGATTCGATCTCACCAAATGCTCGGATAATGATTACAACGATTGGATCGGCGCCCAGATCCGCGCCGACCTTTATGGCTGGGTTTGCCCTGGCCGCCCTGCCCTTGCGGTGGAACTCGCGACACGAGATGCATCATTGTCACATCGCGGCGAAGGTGTGCACGCTGCGGCCTTTATCGCCGCTCTTGGCGCTGCAATTCCCGCAACCGAAAACCTTGACGCCGCCCTCGATGTAGCGCTGGACTATGTTCCGAGGAATAGCGCTGTAAACGCAGCCGTGCAATTCGGATGGGGACTCGCCACAGCGTCGGATGCCGTAGCGCAATTGCATGAGAAGTATGCAGATTTGCCGCCCGTGCACGCGCTGAATAACCTTGCACTGGTCGTCTGGGCACTGTGCTCCGCAAACGGCGACTTCAGCATCGCTATCGGGAATGCCGTGGCTGCCGGTTGGGACACAGATTGCAATGGTGCCACTGTTGGTGGACTGTCCGGATTAACAGGCAATCCAATTCCGGAAAAATGGACGAAACCCTGGGCTGGCCGAGTCGCCGTCAGCCTCGCCGGCTTCTCCGAATTACAGCTCGAAGACCTGGTAACCCGGACCGTCGCGGTCGCGGAATCTATTGGGGGACAATATGAATAGACGCCGGGATTGGCTGTCATTGTTGATGGGTGCGTTTCTCGCCTCGACTGCAACCGCTGAGATTACGCATTCGGAGGGTCGCAGCAAGTATCGTGCACCGCGGGCCATGGCCGCACCGCAAATCGATGGCGTCGCCGATGAGACGATCTGGCAACAGGCCAACTGGCGCAACATCAACAATCGCTGGCTGGGGCCGGAATATTCGTCAACCGATTTTGAGGGTCGCTTCAAGGTTGTCTGGACGGATCGCAGAATCTATATTCTCGCGGAACTCTCGGACGACATTCTTTTCGACAGCCACCGCGATCCTCTCATTCAATACTGGGACGACGACTGTCTCGAAATTTTTCTCGATGAAGATTTCTCGGGCGGTGATCACCAGTTCAATCACAATGCATTTGCCTATCATATGTCGCTCGACAACCAGGCCATCGATATCGGCACAGACGAGCAACCCCACAACTACTCTCACCATGTGGAGAGCCGCTGGCAGCAACAAGGCGACAAGATTGTTTGGGAATTAGCCATCGATGTCTATCAGCAGGATTACGTCGATGGATCGAACAAGAACATGCCCATCGAACTGTCGGCCGGCAAGATCATGGGGCTTATGCTCGCTTACTGCGACAACGATGGCAGTGAGTTAAGAGAAAACTTCATTGGCTCCGAGTCGGTTCCGACCGGTCCGAAGGACCGCGGCTGGATCGATGCCGGGCTTTTTGGCGCCCTGATACTCGTGGAATCGAACTGACATGCTGAACATTTCCGAAAGTCCAGGCGTACCAGGTTCCACTGACGTGTCGGGAGAATTCCTGTCGATTGACGGCGAACGGTATTACGCAATTCGCAATGTCGACAGGATGCCGCCGTTCTTCATCAGCATCGCATCGAATTCCGATCACTGGCTGTATGTGTCTTCGACCGGCGGACTGACGGCCGGCCGCGTGTCCCCGGAAACGGCGCTATTCCCGTACGCGCCCGTGGACCGCATTCATGAATGCTGGCCCCACACAGGTAGCAAGACACTTGTCCGCATCGATAGTGGTGGTCGGCAATTAATCTGGGAACCGTTCAATCGCGAGCAAGACGCCGTATTTGCAGTCACGCGCAACCTGTACAAGAACGTCCTGGGTAACAAGCTGCGCTTCGAAGAGATCAATCACGACCTGCAGCTCGCGTTTCGTTACACGTGGCTCACCAGCGATCGTTTTGGCTTCGTCAGGGACTGCGAACTGGAAAACCTGGGCGAGGGTGAGCGGCGCCTCGGCCTCGTAGACGGCCTGCAAAACCTGCTGCCGGCCGGCACGCCGCGGCATACCCAGTCCGAGGCTAGCAACCTGGTCAATGCTTACAAATGGAGTGAATTGCTCGATGACGCGGGGCTGGCTGTTTTCACGCTGTATTCCGGTATATCCGACCGCGCAGAGCCGCTGGAGTCACTGCGCGCTAACACGGTTTTTTGCCTGGGTCTCGACGGGCACCGGGTTTTACTTTCTTCGAATCAGCTGGATGATTTCCGCGCCGGACGATCGCTCGAGCAGGAGACCCTCACTCGCGGCGTGCGTGGCGCCTATTTCGCCTGCAAGGACCTGCAGCTGGCGCCCGGCGAGTCACAACGTTGGCAGGTCATTGCCGACATCGAAAAATCTCAGGCCCAGGTCATCGACCTGCGGCATTGGTTGGCTAATCAGCCTGCGATTGCCGATAGCATGTCGCAGTCAATCGCCGAGGGTAGCGATGAGCTGGCCCGTTTCATGGCCACTGCCGACGGATTCCAACACACGGCGGAAGAAAACGTAACAGCTCATCACTACGCCAATGTGATGTTCAACGTCCTCAGGGGCGGAATTTTCGACGACCAGTACGCGGTGTCTGTTGCAGATGTTTCCACTTCCATAATGCACTTCAATCGCGCGGTGTATGAGCGGCACCGGGACATGCTCCAGGCATTGCCCGACAAGCTCAACATCACGGCACTACTCAAAACGATTCGCGAGCAGGACGACCCGCAACTGGCTCGCCTTTGTTACGAATACCTGCCCATTACTTTCGGCCGGCGCCATGGAGATCCGAGCCGACCCTGGAACCAGTTCGCGATCAGGCTCCGGGATTCGAATGGCAATCGCCTGTTGTCATACGAGGGAAACTGGCGAGACATCTTCCAGAACTGGGAATCACTGACTTTCAGCTACCCCGAATTTATCGAAAGTGTCATCGCCAAATTCGTAAATGCCTCGACGATTGACGGCTACAACCCGTATCGAATCACCAAGCAGGGCATCGATTGGGAAGTGGAAGACCCTGACAACCCGTGGAGCCATATCGGCTATTGGGGCGATCACCAGATTGTCTACCTGATGAAATTGCTCGAACTCTCGGCGATGTTTCACCCGGCCCGTCTCGCTCGCCTTTTGCGAGAGCCGATGTTCAGTTACGCCAATGTCCCCTACCGCATAAAGGACTTTGATTCGCTACTCGAAGACCCCAAAAACACGGTCGTGTACGACCAGGACCTGGCACAGCGCATCACCGACAGGGTCGAGCACATGGGCGCCGATGGCAAGCTGGTCCTCGACGCAGATGGCAAGGTCTACCAGGTCAACCTGCTCGACAAGTTGTTGATACCGCTGTTATCCAAGCTCGGTAATCTCGTGGTCGATGGCGGCATTTGGCTCAATACGCAACGGCCCGAGTGGAATGACGCGAACAATGCCCTGGTCGGCCAGGGCCTGTCGATGGTGACTCTGTACTATATGCGCCGTTACGTCCGCTGCCTGCAAAGACTGATTCAGGATGAATCAGAGCCCGTCGAACTGTCTGTCGAGGTCACCATATGGCTGACCGAAACCTCAACGGCGCTTAGAGCCATGCGGCCCGAACTGGGTGAAGGTCGAATCAAACCTGACCGGCGTTACCATTTCCTCAGACAGCTGGGCCAGGCAGCGGAACGCTATCGCAGTACGGTCTATGGACAGGAATCGTTTTCGGGCAAAGCCTCGCTGCCGGTTAACAACATCGAGGTCATGCTCGAGGACACGCTCGCCGTCATTGATCACTGCATCGGCACCAACAAGCGCGACGACGGCCTGTACCATGCCTACAATTTGCTGACCCTGAAGAATGTCGGCATCGACACCGATGCGCTGTATCCCATGCTCGAAGGTCAGGTCGCGGTCCTGAGCAGCGGCGCCATCGGTCCTGAAGAGACCATCGCCGTGCTCGAGTCGCTTTTCGACAGTGACATGTTCCGGGCTGACCAGAACTCTTTCATGCTCTATCCCGACCGGGATCTGCCTGGTTTTCTCAACAAGAACACTGTCCCCGAATCGGACGCGACAAGTATCCCCCTGCTAAGGCACATGTTGGACACCGGCGACGACCGTATCATTCAGCGCGATGCCGCCGGCGGCCTGCGATTCAGCGCCGACTGCACCAGCGCCGGCGAGTTGGGCCGCAGGCTCGACGATCTTGTCGCCGAGTATGGCAACGAAATTGCCAGCGCGCGCAAGTCAGTATTGTCACTCTACGAAGATGTGTTCAACCACAAGGCGTTTACGGGTCGTTCGGGCACGATGTTTGGGTTCGAGGGGCTCGGTTCAATTTACTGGCACATGGTGTCCAAACTCATGGTTGCGGTCGCGGAGATCTTCGTGCGTGCTGTCGACGACGGTGCGGACCGCCGCACACGCGCCAGGCTGGGTGAGCTGTACTATCGTGTGCGTGACGGCATCGGTTTTAACAAATCGCCGGCCGAGTATGGTGCGTTTCCGACGGATCCTTACTCTCATACGCCCCGGCATGCCGGCGCCAGGCAGCCAGGCATGACGGGCCAGGTCAAGGAAGAGCTACTGTCCCGTTACTCGGAACTTGGTGTCCGGGTAAATGGCGGGACCGTGAAATTCGACCCAGCCCTGCTGCGCAGGCTGGAATTCCTCACCGACTCCGGCGAGTTCGAGTATCTCGACGTCGACGGCGACTGGAAGAGTATCGAAGTTCCAAGTCCCGGACTGGCGTTCACCTGGTGTCAGGTTCCCGTGGTGTACCGGTTAGATGATGACAACGAGCCAGGCGTCATCGTTCAGCGCAGGGATGGGAGCACGCAAGCAACGATCGGACTCGAACTGTCTGCACAAGACAGCCGGGAGATCTTCCTGCGCAGCGGCGAAATTTGCCGACTAACTGTCACGATCGGCTCCACCACCCTGCTGTCGGCGTAGAAAAAGGCTACCCGATGTCCAATCCGCATCAACGAAAACTGTCTTTGTCCGGCATCGATGTATCGGCATTATCGTTCGACGAATTGCAGGCACTTGTACGACAGGTTCTCGACAACAAAATTCACGGTATCTCATTTAGTCCCTACGTTGAAGGACAGGGCCCAGGCATCACGCTTGGCGAGGCACAGATCGGCGAACGATTACGTATCATTCAGCCGTATGTGCGCTGGGTGCGCACCTTCTCGTGTACGGACGGCAACGAACTGATTCCGCAGATCGCCCAACAGATGGGACTCAAGACAATCGTCGGCGTCTGGCTCGACGATGATCGCGAGAACAACGAGACGGAACTCGCCAATGCCATCGAAATCGCCAAGAGAGGCCATGCGGATATCCTTGCCGTTGGCAATGAAGTGTTGCTCAGGGGCGAGTTGACCGAGCAAGAGCTTATTGACTACATCACTCGTGCCAGGGAAGCGGCGCCTGGGCTGGACGTCGGATACGTCGATGCCTACTTTGAGTTCGAGGCACACCCGCGGCTGACCGCGGCGTGCGATGTCGTCTTCGCCAACTGCTACCCGTTCTGGGAAGGTTGCCCTGCCGAGCACGCCCTGTTGTATATGAAAGAGATGTACCGCTGCGCTGTCAGAGCGGCAGGCGACAAGAAAGTCATTATCAGTGAAACCGGCTGGCCTAATGTTGGGTCGCCTACCGACGGGGCGCTGCCTTCGTTTGAAAACGCCATCAAGTACTTCCTCGATACGTATCGCTGGGCTGAGGAAGATGATATCGATGTGGTCTGGTTTTCGTCGTTCGACGAGTCGTGGAAAATTGGAGCCGAAGGCGATGTGGGCGCATTTTGGGGGCTTTGGGACAAGGATGGCCATCCGAAGTACCACTGATCGGCCGACTAGACAGCGCTGTCATAAACAGGTTTAATCCTTAATCGTTCATGTACCTTGTGATGTAAGAGTAAAGCGCTGCCTCGATGCCCAAAGCCACAATAGACGACGTTGCCGAACTTGCCGGCGTTTCGATAAAGACGGTTTCGCGCGTGTTCAATCGTGAACCGAACGTGAGAGAATCGACTCGCGATAAAGTCCAACGGGCAATCTCGGAACTCAATTATCAGCCCAATAAAGCGGCACAAAATCTCGCCGGCCATCGCTCACGGCTAATTGTCTTGATCTATGATGACCCGAGCGCCTACGAAATTCCCAGCGCCGGTTTCATCATTCGCATGCAGGAAGGTGCGCTGCGCGCATGCAGGACAGCGAACTACGAATTGCTGATTCACCCCTGCCGCTATCGTATCAAGGACGTCGCGAAAGAAATGAAAGCGCTGATCGAACAGGTGCGGCCCGATGGCATCGTGCTCGCGGCGCCACTTTCCAATGTGCGCAAGATAGTCACAGCCATAGAAGAAACCGACACACCGCTTGTGCGCGTGTCGCCAGGCAAGACGAACGGCAAGCTATTTTCTGTCGCGACTAACGATCGCGAGGTTTGTGCCGAGATGACGCGTTTCCTCGCCTCGCTCGGTCACAAGAAAATCGCCTTTATCATGGGGCATCCCGAGCACAAGGCGGTTGGCAACCGTTTTCTCGGTTACAAAGACGGTCTCGAACAGAGCGGGCTGAGTTTTTCTGAAGACCTGGTCGCCTCAGGCGATAACTCGATCCTGTCCGGGGAAGCGTGCGCTGCAACGCTTCTCAAGCGCAAGGATCGGCCGACTGCGATCTTCGCCGCCAACGACGATATGGCAGCCGGCGTAATTCGTGTCGCTGATCGTCTCAATATAGAGGTGCCTGGGCAGCTGTCTGTGGCTGGGTGCGACGATATTGCGCTGGCACAGCAGATCTACCCGGCGCTGACTACGATCAATCAGCCGTTGGCCGCCATGGCTGACCAGGCCGTGATGTTGCTGATCGACTCTGCCCGCAAGAGTCGGACGACGCAGGAAACCGCCGTCGTCCCTGCCACTCTCAAGGTGAGAGAGTCAACCGGCCCTGCGCCGAAGGACTAGCGGAGCAGATCAGGGCTCGCCCGAGTAGACCCTGACGTAATCGACTTCCATCGTGACCGGAAACACGGTCGCCGCATCCGGTGCCCCGGGCCAGTTGCCGCCTACAGCAACATTAAGAAGAATATAGAACCGCTCATCAAACGGCGCCGGGAATGGCGCCGCAGTGCTCGACCATGAGTTTTGCATTGCAAATAAAATGTCGTCGACGTACCAACGCATCTCCGTCGCATCCCATTCGAACGCGTAGATGTGAAACTCGGCCGTTGCATCCGTCGCCACTTCGTAACCACTACCGCTCGATGTATTGTTCGGCCACTCGCCACCGTAGTGAAGCGTCCCGTGGACCGTGTTGCCGCCCGATGCGCCGAGATTAACCGCCTCCATGACATCGATCTCTCCCGAGGCGGCCCAGGTGCCATAGACATCGTCCTGCGGCAGCATCCAGAACGCGGGCCAGATACCCTGCCCGCCTGGCAATTTCATGCGAGCCTCGATTCGGCCGTAACGAAACGCGAAGCGGTCTCGCGTGATCAGTCTCGCCGACGTGTAATTCTTGCCGTTCGACACCTCGTTGCGCGCCGTAATCACGAGGTTGCCGTTTTCGAGCTGCGCGCTGTCCGGCAAGTACCACTGCAATTCGTTGTTGCCCCAGCCCGGGATGCCGTACTGGGAACCATCGCCCGCCTCGAAGAACCAGCTCTCGGGGTCGAGCTGTTCTGCATCGAATTCGTCGCTCCATACCAGCGTCAGCGTGTCGCCGGGAGATACCGCAGAATTGTCGGCGGTGACCAACGTCGGGTTGTTGATATTGACGTTGGATCCTGTCGGTGGCGGGGGCGGCGGGTTCGTTGGCGGATTATTGTTACCTCCACCACCGCCTCCGCAGGCAGCCAGTCCCACAACCATCAGGATCGACACCAGGAGCTGCTTGCTCGTTTTCATTTCTTACTTCGCCATTACTTGCTTCGGCGTGCGATCCACGTTGAACAGTCCCCAGTGCTTCTCCGCACCGAGCGGATCGTTTTCATCGCCCTTCCATGGCTCATCGAACGCCTCGAAAAAAAACACGGTCGTGTTTGTCGCAGTCGCCCAGTCCCTGAGTTCATTGAAATACGTCAGCTGAGCAGCCTCGTTGGCGCGATCGCCGAACTCGTTTGCCGCCGTCGCCCACCCGGCCTCCAGGATGGCGATCGGCTTTCCGGGAAGCGCATTACGCACGCCATCGATATTCTGCACGGTGTAGGCCAACCCCTCGCCGATCGACTTGTCCTCCCAAACCGGGTACGTGTGTACACCGATGAAGTCGACTTCAGCGGCCAGTGGCGCGCCGTCGCGTATCCACCACTCGTAGTTGTCGGCGACGGTCACGGGTTGATCGATCGCCGCTTTGACTCGGCGAACGTACTCGATCACCTTTTCCAACGGCACCATATGGTCGTTCCAGTCGACGAGGGCCTCGTTGCCGACATTAACGGCGACGATGATGTCGTCAAACTCTGCCGCCATTTCTATGCCGCGCTCTACCTGGGCCACATTCCTCAGGACATTGGCGGCCAATTCATCATCCGGTATTGGCTCATTCAGCCAGGGGCAGCCCTCGTGATTGCTGAACTCGGCCCTGAGCCAGATACCGAGCAGCACCTTGACCGGCAGATCATGCTCTCGAATCAGTTGCAGTGTTCTTTGCGTATTCTCATCGGAGTCGTACATCCGAATGAGCTTGAAATCATTCGCAAGCAGGATCTCGAGGTCCTCGAGTATTTCCTCGTCACTCGGATTATTGGCGCCAAAGCCGCGGTCCGGATGCTGGCCTGCGCGAAAACCGGAGTAGGCAACGGCCATGATTTCATCAGCGAGCAGGCTGTCTGCGCTCTGAACAGATGTGGCCTCGACGAGGAACGGTATGTTGGCATGTGCGGCATGGCCGTGGTCATCGTACGCGTAGGCGAACAGCCGGTACCTGCCCGGCTCCGGCGCCGTCAGATGAGTGGCTGCGGCATCAGGATCCGACAGAAAGTCTTCGACATTATCGATGGCTTTTTCAAAGTCGCCACCTTCTGCGGCGTCACCGCTTTCGGCCTTGACCTCCCATCGGAAAGTCAGCTGGTCGCCCTCGTGATCGAATACATCGAACTCGGCGTCGTAGGATTGCCCTTGCAGAAGAGTGACGCTTTCCTTGTGGGTCTTGCCGTCTAGCAACATCGACCTGACTTGCGGCGTGCGATTGGCCGGCCAATCCCCATTCCAGATGTAATGCATCGCGTCGACCGCCTCGGTTTCCTCACCCGCCTCGGTAAACAGACCGAACCAGGTAGGAGTACGCTCCTGCTTCTGGCCCCACAGAAATACATAGTTGCCAATCAGCTGTCCCTCGAGCGAACTCAGGATCTCGCGGTGTGCGCGCAGAATAACGTCAGCCTTTTCGGTGCTCGTCAGTTCGGCCGACACGCCCCAGGAGGTTGTCTCCATCTCCCAGTAGCCGATCGTGCCCCACTCCGTCACCATGAATGGTTCGGTAAAACCGAGCCTCTCAATCTCGTCGCGCAATCCGAACAGGCTCCCGTACATCTGGAAGCTGATGAAATCGAGATCGGGTGCGCGGGCCTGAATTTCTCCGATGACATCCGGCTTAAAGCCCGAAAGCGTTGTGGTCGTTGGGTGATTTGGGTCCAACTCATGAATCATTGCCGCCACATCATTTACAGCGTCGTAAACGGCCGGGTTGGTATAACTGTGATTCAGCTCATTGCCGATAATCCATGCCAGCAACGCCGGATGGTCGCGGTACTTGATGACGTCGTCACGAAAAACTTCGAGTTGCGCTGCGACAGCGTCCGGGTCGTTGTAGTCAAAGCCGTGCCGTTCCGCACGCATTGGCAACCCAAGCGCGACAGTGACGCCATGCTCATGCGCAGAATCCAGCAGCGCCGTGACATCCTGGTACTCGCCGGTCGTGGTCCAGTTACGAATCGAGTTGCCGCCATGCGAGGCGAATCGTTCGATATCGTCGATTCCCATGCCGGCACCCTTGATCACATAGGGATCGCCGCCACGCATGAGCTGGTAGCCCGTGTCGGTTGGTACAATTTCTACTTTAATAGGCCTCATAGCCTCTGATGGTCCGGGTGAACAGGAAACCGTCGTCCACATGATGAACGCCAATCCGATCAGTGTGGTGGTGAATTTGTTTCGTGTCCTTTGTTGCATCAATGCTCGCTCGCCCTGGCGTCACTCGGCTATGCGAAAGCCGGTACGCAGCTCGGTTTCGGAGCTACCGCCAATCCAGACGTGGAACTCGCCCGGTTCAGTGATGAGCTGCGCGTCGCGTCCGTAGAACGCAAGGTCGTCAGTATGCACCTTGAAGTCGACGGTTACAGTCTGCCCGGGTTCGACGCGCACACGTTGAAACCCTTTTAGTTCCCTGACGGGTCGTGTCACGTTGGCGACCGGATCGCGAATATACAGCTGCACGACTTCATCGGCGGCGACCTCGCCGTCATTGGACAGGTCCGCGCTGATTGTAATTGTGTCACCAAGACCAATCTCATCGGCACTGACGCGAATGTTGTCATAGCGATACTTCGCATACGACAGGCCGTATCCAAAAGGAAACAGCGGCTTGTAACCAGCATCGAGATGATAGGCCGTATTACCCACCGACGTTTGTCTCGCCCCAACCGGAATGTCATCAATAAGCACGGTTGTTTCAGGAATCGGCGGTTTCCCCGTGTTTTTGTGGTTGTAGTAGATCGGCACCTGGCCGACCATGCGCGGAAATGTCGCCGGCAGCTTGCCTGAAGGCGATTCGACGCCTGACAACAGATCGGCTATTGCGGGCCCACCCATAGTGCCCGGATGCCAGGCGAACAGAATGGCGTCAACATGGTCGACAATATTGCTCAATGTCAGCGGCCGGCCAGCAAGAATGACGGCGACAACCGTTGTCCCTGTAGCCTTGACGCGCCGCACGAGTTCCGCCTGGTCGCCGGGCAAATCGATGTCTGCCCGTGAATGCGCCTCGCCCGAGAGGATCGACTCCTCACCCAGAAACAGGACTGCAACGTCGGACTCACGTGCTGCATCGACAGCCTCGTCAAACGCAGGACTCACCTTGCTGCGTGAAGTCTCCATCGCCCGCACAAAACGTATGGATACTTTGTCACCGAGTTGATCTCTTATTGCCGCCAGCGGCGTGACACTGAGTTCGGGTTCACCGTCGAAAATCCAGGTGCCCAACTGTTCGTACGGTGCGTCGGCCAGCGGTCCGATGACTGCCAGCGATGAAACACGGTCCTTTGATAACGGCAACACGTCGCCATCATTCTTGAGCATCACCACACTTTGCAACGCAGCTTTCCTTGCCGTTTCCAGTGCCTCGTCGCTCGCGAGCGGCGGTAGCCGACTCGGATCGGTATACGGATTTTCAAACAGGCCGAGCTTAAACTTGATACGCAAGATATTAGCTACGCGGGTATCGATAGTGTCCACGCTCACTCGACCGTCTTCGACAAGGCTTTCGAGGTGGCTAACGTAGGCATCACCCGCCATTTCCATATCGACACCTGCGGTTACTGCCATATGCGCCGATTC
Source organism: Woeseiaceae bacterium (assembly GCA_013138675.1). Classification (GTDB taxonomy): domain Bacteria; phylum Pseudomonadota; class Gammaproteobacteria; order Steroidobacterales; family Woeseiaceae; genus UBA1847. Next base: position 14,331 of record WTCH01000067.1, read on the forward strand.
ACGATCATTCTCCGTCAGGCCATGGACCTGCAATTGGCGCACCGAGTCCCAGTCGCTGACTACGAAACCGTCGAAGCCCCACTCGTCACGAAGCACCTGACGCAACAGAAACTCATTGCCCGTAGCCGGCACACCATCGAGATCGCTGAACGATGTCATGAACGTGGTTACGCCGACATCGACGGCAGCCTTGAACGGCTCAAGGTAAACATTGCGTAGTTCGTTTTCCGGTATGTTTGTCACGGAGTAGTCACGCCCGGCTTCACTCGCACCATAACCAGCAAAATGTTTGGCACACGCGGCAATGGTTCCGGCAGCCGTGAGGTCGTCCCCCTGAAAGCCCTGCACCATGGCGGCGCCGAGGACACCAGTAAGATAGGGATCTTCACCCAGACTTTCAGCAATACGCCCCCAACGTGCATCGCGCGAGATGTCGATCATTGGCGCGAAGGTCCAGTTAATACCCGCCGTTGCCGCTTCGAGCGCCGCAACGCGCGCGCCGTCTCGCACAATATCGGGGTTGAAACTCGCGGCCTGTCCCAATGGAATTGGCATAATGGTCCTGAAGCCGTGGATAACGTCGCGACCAACAATCAGCGGAATGCCGAGGCGGCTTTCTTCAACGGCAATCCGTTGCAACTCATTGATGATCTCGACATCGGCTACGTTGAGTACGGAACCGACTTTGCCAGCACGCAGCGCATCGCCGAGGTAATCCGGTGCGTGGCCGTCACTCGCATTGAGTTGGCTCATCTGGCCAATCTTCTCTACAAGCGTCATTTGCTCGAGCAACGTCTCCACACGTTGCTCGATATCGTCAGATTCTCTCCTCGATTCGGCGATCGTGGCACTCATAGTTGTCATCCACCAAAGGCCACAGCATGCAGCCAGAAATACTCTTACCTCAGGACGTGAGATGGCTTGTCCCCCCATATCCGGCTGTAACGCCAGTCACTTAGCCGCGCCGTAGCGAGCTTGTAGCGCCGTTTGACAGCGCTGTCAGTATAATACACGATGCCCCACAATGAAGCACTATGAGACAGCGCCCGAAGACCGCATTCCGATACATCAAAAGCTTGTCTATGGTCTTGGCGCATTAGTCAATAATCTCCTCGCAGTCGGAATAGGCAGCATGGTCATCGTGCTCAACCTTGGCCTCGGCATGAATCCGGCGCTGGTCGGGCTGCTGGGCGCCCTGCCGCGTATAACGGACGCCATCACCGACCCATTGATGGGGTATATATCAGACCATACCCGAACCCGATGGGGCCGCCGGCGCCCGTATATATTTGTCGGCGCGATCGCCGCAGGCATTGTTTATGCGTTGCTTTGGCAGTTACCAGTTGGCAAGAGCGAAGCCTGGTACTTCTGGTATTTCCTGTCTGGCTCGGTGATTTTTTATCTTGCCTACACCGTATTCGTGACCCCCTGGGTTGCACTAGGCTACGAGCTGACACCCGACTATCACGAACGTACGCGACTTATGGGTACGCAGAATTTCGTCGGCCAGATTGCCTACATGATCTCGCCCTATTTCCTGGCGATCATGTACAGCAAGACACTGTTTGACAATGAAGTCGAAGGCGCGGCCGGACTGGCGCTGATGATCGCTGTAGTGGTCATTGTGGTGGGCGTTCTGCCGGCAATTTTCCTGCGGGAGCGATTCGCTTTCGATCCCGAAACCGCTCAGCCCAGGCAGCACACATTTTTCGACGGCATGCGTGATTTTTTCAAGGGCTTCGCAACCACACTGAAATTCAAGCCTTTCCTGAAACTTTGTGCAGCGACCTTCCTGGTGTTCAACAGTTTCATTCTGATCGCCGCGTTTCAGTCCTACGTCATCATCTATTACATCTTTGGCGGCGATGCGACCGAGGGCGCCAAGTTCGTGGGTCACTCGGGTTTGCTGCAAACCGTCTCTGCACTTGGCGTGATCGCAATCGTCACGTGGCTCGCCACGAAGATTGGCAAACGGCGTGCATTTTTCGTCGCGATCGGAATTTCAATGATTGGCTATGGACTCAAATGGTTTTGCTATACCCCCGATAACCCATGGCTCGTGCTTATTCCTGCACCATTTATGGCGTTCGGACTCGGGGGACTGTTTACGCTAATGGGCTCGATGATCGCCGACGTTATTGATATGGACGAACTGGAAACGAATGAGCGACGCGAAGGCATGTATGGGTCTATATTCTGGTGGGTCGTGAAACTCGGCCAGGCCGTAGCGATCGCCGGCGGCGGCCTGCTCCTGAATGCGACTGGCTTTGATGTCGCGTTACAGGGAGGTCAAGCGGAGTCGACAATTACAGCAATGAGATTTTTCGACGCGTTCGTGCCGGTCGTTGCATCGGGCATCGCCATCTGGGCGATCGCATCCTATTCCATAACTGAAGAAAAGGCGCACGAGATTCGATCACAACTCGAAGCGCGGCGAGGCAAGTAGCTTGGAAAAACTCAAGTTCAGGGAAAAGCTGGGCTACGGCCTTGGCGATACTGCGTCGAACTTTTTCTTCGCGACCTTTAACGTTTTCCTGCTCTATTACTACACGGACATCTTCGGGCTGACTGCAGCGGCTGTGGGGACCATGTTCCTGCTGACCAAGTTACTCGACGCTGTGAGTGACCCGATAATGGGTCTTATCGCCGACCGGACGAACTCTCGCTGGGGAAAATTCCGGCCGTACTTGTTGTGGGCCGCTGTCCCGTACGGTCTTTGCGGCTATGCAATGTTTGCCAACCCCGATCTTTCCTACGCAGGCAAGCTCATTTATGCCTATGTAACTTACTCGCTGATGATGTTGGCCTACACCGCGATCAATGTGCCCTACTCTGCACTCATGGGCGTGATATCGCCCTCATCGATTGAACGCACCAAGGTCGCCAGCTACCGCTTTTTTTGCGCCTTCGCCGCCGGATGGCTGGTCGGTACATTTGTAACACCACTCAAGAATATTCTGGGCGGTGGCGACGAGGCTTTGGGATTCAAGCTCACCATGGCGATTTTTGCCGCTGTCTCTGTCGCCCTGTTCTGGATTGCGTTTGCAACAACCAAAGAACGAGTCATTCCGGCGCCTACGAAGTCCAATATAAAGGAGGACTTCAAGGCTTTGCTTGCAAATGGTCCGTGGCGGGCATTGTTCGCGACCGGGATCTTCACCCTGATCAATATCGCCGTACGCAACGGCACGCTACTGTATTACTTCAAGTACTACGTCGGTGATGATGGTACCCGGATTTTCCTCATCTTCGACAAGACTGCGGTATTTCTGTCATTAGGCCTGCTCGCAATGATGGTCGGAGTCGCATTTACGAAGACATTGAGCCAGCGCTTCGAGAAGCGTCAATTGATGATCGTTTTGTCTCTTCTAAATGCCTTATCGATGGCGGCCTTTTATTTCACGCCTCCCGATCAGTACTGGCTGATGGTGGCCATCAATTGCGCGGGAATGCTTGCCGCAGGACCGACGCCGGCACTGGTGTGGTCCATGTACGCAGATTGCGCAGACTATGGTGAGTGGAAGTCCGGGCGGCGCACAACGGCATTGGTGTTCTCCACCGTGCAGTTTTCGCACAAGATGGGGCTTGCTGTTGGTGCGGGTCTTGCCGGCATCATCCTTTCATGGTTCGGCTTCGTGGCGAATGAAACTCAAACAGCAGAATCAATGAATGGAATTCGTTTCATGTTCAGCATTCTCCCGGCCGCTTTCGCCCTGATGGGTATTGTCGCCATCTACTTCTACCGGAT
>WTCH01000177.1 GCA_013138675.1 Woeseiaceae bacterium
CGGACAGCCCGTACAAAGCGCTTGCGGACAAGTACATGGGTGGCCGCGCATCGGGAATTCTCAGTTTTGGCATCAAGGGTGGTATCGAGGCCGGTACCAAATTTATCGATGCACTGAATCTGATCACACGTCTCGTTAACATCGGCGACGCCAAGTCTTTGGCATGTCACCCGGCATCAACGACGCACCGCCAGCTGTCGCCAGAGGAACTCGAAGCGTCAGGCGTCAGCGACGACCTCGTGAGGTTGTCGATCGGCATCGAGCACATCGACGACATTCTCGAAGACATCTACCAGGCACTCGCTGCGGCGAAGTAATTCGTTAAGCCGGAAAAAGCCGAACACCGTTGCCTGGTTGGCGACGGTGTCGGCTCTTTGCTGTCATTGATCAAACCTTGACCAGGTCGAACTCAACCGGAAGCGAGTTGGAGACGATGTCGTAAACCGGTGAGTACAACGCCAGTTCTTTAAGCGTCTCGGCATCAGCGGCACCCTTCACTTGCATACGGACGCGTACAGCGTTGAATGCCTTACGTGATTCGTCGGACATGCCCAGCATGCCACGGACATCCATGTCGCCTTCGAGCGAGGACTCAACCGACTCGATCTCGATGCCCTGCACGGCGGCGTGGTAGACCAGTGTCGATGTCAGGCAACTCGCCAATGAGTGCAGTACGAACTCCATGGGGTTTGGTGAACTGTCACCACCCGAGTTTACGCACGGCTCGTCGGCATCAACAATGAACGGTTCCGTTCGAGTCTCGTCTTCATGCCCTAGCGCGAAGTACTCCTGAACGCGACTGCGATTAAGCCCACCGTCAACCCAGTGGTTGTTCAGCCGAAACTGAAAGTGTGCGTTGTCGCTGTCTTCCTCAATGGCACCAACGATACCCATCACCGTGCTGACGGTGACGCCGTTGACGGTCTGTTCTTCTACTTGTGCAATGGTTTGTGCGGTCATGATCTTCTCCTGTTGTTGGTTTCGATACGCGATGTCGTCATCGCCAGTGCAGGGTAGAGAGAAGGGGGTAGTGCCAACTACTGCACGGAATGTAGTAATCAGCTACAGTATCTGTAGTTAGATTTGAACGAGGTGGGGTGCGTATCGATGCCCGAGTACGGACAGTTTTGCCCGGTGGCCAAGGCCAGCGACATCATTGGCGAGCGCTGGACTGTGTTGATCCTGCGTGAGTTGCTGCTCGGCACCACGCGCTACAACGAACTACAGCGCGGGCTATCGCGGATTTCACCAACGCTACTGAGCAAACGCCTGAAGATGCTGGAGGACAAGGGACTGGTGGTTCGCAAGCGCCCGCCGGGTGCAAAGAGCCACGAGTATCACCTCACGGCTTGTGGGCGTGAGCTTGAGCCTCTGATCGAACACCTGGCAGTGTGGGGAATGCGTTGGGCGAGAGGCCAGATGACCGACACCGAGCTTGATGTCGAATTCCTGATGTGGGACCTGCAGCGGCGGCTGCAGACAGACAGTCTGCCGAACGGCGAAACCGTACTGTGCTTTACCTTCGATGAGCTTGAACGATTTAAAACCTGGTGGCTTGTTGCCTGCGACGGCAACGTCGATCTGTGTTCAGAAGATCCCGGCAAGGAGGTTGACCTTTACGTCAACTCAACCGTGCGTGATCTTGCGACCGTATGGCGTGGTGACGTGCCAATGAAGAAAGCGCTACGTGAAAAGTCGATTCGAACGCACGGCAACACGCACCTGGCCCGCACGATGCCGGACTGGCTGGGGATCTGTCTGTACGCGGAGGTTGTGGCAGCCGTCGTGGCGGGGTCTTCTAATGATCGCTGAACCATGAACCTACTCGACCGGGCAGTACTGCTCGCACACATACTCCGCTGGCGCCTGACCTGGGACCGTCGCGATACGGCCTATTTGCCTGCAGAGACGCTGCCGGCCAAGTTCAAGTCAGCACGTGCGGCCGCAGACATGATTCCCGATCGTGCCTGCGTGATCTCCTGTGGCATTTCCGGCAACGCGCGTTGTTCGATTCTTTTTTGGGCCGTACGCGAACGCTTTGAGCAAAGTGGCCGCCCGCAGGGGCTCACCTGGATTTCCGTGGGCGGTCAGGGAGGGCGAGGTCGCGCACCCGGCACGGTGGAAGAAGTCGGGCTCGACGGGCTGGTAACAACGTATATCGCCGGGCATACGGAGACGGTGAAGTCCATGTTGCGCCTGGCCGATGCCGGACGGCTCGAGTTACACACCTTGCCGCAAGGTGAAATGATCCAGGTCATTGAGGCACAGGGACGTGGCGAGCAACAAGTGCACAGCCCGACCGGTACGGGTTCGTTTCTGGACCCACGGGTCGGTCGTGGTTCGCCGGTTTCACCGAATGCGACCCAGCAATTCGCACACGCGGACGGCGATAACATTGTCTATACGATGCCGGCAATCGATGTCGCATTGTTCAGTGCACCGTATGCCGATCGCGACGGCAACATCTATTTTCAAAACGCGGCGACGATCACGGAGAATGTCGAGGCGGCGCGCGCCGCACGCAGGAACGGTGGGCTCGTACTCGTATCAGTCGCCGGTCTGATCGACCATGACGAGACCGCCATCGGGTTGGCGGCGGACAAAGTTGATGCCATCGTCGTCAATCCACGCAATGAGCAAACAGGGTCGGTGGCGCAACACAGGCATTGGACAATGTTTACAGCCGGCGCGAACGTGGACGCGCAAGCAGCGGTCGAGCGACTCCGGTTCATCAACAAAACGCTGGGGATTACGCCGCGCCGTAGCCAATTGGACCACGCGCTGGCGCGGCTCGGGGCACAGACCTTTGCTGACAATGTGTCAGTCGGCGCTACGGTGAATATTGGTGTTGGTTTGGCCGAAGAAGTCTGCCATGTTCTCTACGCAAGTCGACTGCATGAACAGATCACATTTACGACCGAGTCCGGGCCCTATGGTGGTCTACCGGCACCCGGCATTTTCTTCGGTGCGGCAATCAACCCGCAGCGACTCGAATCCTCGGCCTGGATGTTTGATCATTATCGCAAGCATCTCGACGCGGCGATGCTTGGTTTCCTGCAGCTCGATTCACGCGGTAACATCAATCTTTCCAATCGGGGACCACGCATGTTGGACTATGTCGGGCCGGGTGGGGCGCCGAGCATCATCGAGTCGGCAAACACGGTGTTGTTCATCGGCAAATGGATGCAGGGTGCAAAGGTCAGCATCGTTGGCGAGCGGCTGCGACTCGACAAACCCGGCAAGCCCAAACTGCTTGAGCAAGTCGATGAAGTGACGTTCAGCGGTCGCGTGGGTCTGGAGCGCGGTAAGAAGGTCTTCTATGTCACCGATCTTGCCGTGCTGGAGCTAACGGATGCGGGGCTGACGCTGCGCGCTGTGATGCCGGGTATCGATATTGAACGCGACCTGCTCGCCAACAGCCTTGCCCGTATCGTCGTACCGGATGATCTCGCACCAACAACTGTGCCGGCATCCATCGTGACGGGTAAGGGTTTTCAACTTGAATGGGCGGAGAACAGCGTATGAACGGTGGTGATCGCATTGCGCGCGTATTGCGGGCCCACGGTGTGGAGTTTCTGTTCACGCTGTGTGGCGGGCATATTTCGCCCATCCTCAAAGGTGCGAAAGACGCGGGCATCCGTGTCGTCGACGT
>WTCH01000284.1 GCA_013138675.1 Woeseiaceae bacterium
CTCAGTTCTACACTTGCTCCGACGGCTCTCTTAATTAGGGCCGCGGGGCGAGTGTGGTATTGAGCCCATAAGCTCCCGTCCTGACCTGGACACATCTGAATCGGCCCCAATAAATCCCTCAATATGACGCGCGCCTTTGCGGCAGCTCTAGGATCGTTGTCCAGACCCCGTTCAATCTGCTGCCGGTACGCTTGTGCAGCCTTGGGCAACATCGTCAGGATCTTTGCGGACTGGCGAGCCGCGGGTTGGGCATCCAGAAGGTCACGACGTTTTCTCTGCGCGGCCTCAATGGCCAGCTGCAGTTCATCGGGCTCGAGGTCTGGGTCTCCCGTTTCGAGTCGGTTTTGGAGTCTCTCAATCCGCTTATCGAGTACCCGAATTTCCTCCGGTGTTGAACCCCGAATTGACGCGCTATTCGTTCGAATGATTCGGATCCTGCCCTTGCACCGGGAGAATATCAGGTGGCACGAACCTGTCGCCTTCGAGCGCCACATCTATGGCGGCCAATAAATCCCTTGCAATGCGGTGTTTCAGCACAACGCCGTGTGCACCGCCGGACAACATAGTGTCGACGACAGCCGGTTCGCTATGTACGGTCAGCGCGATGATCTTCGACCCAGGCGACGATTTCCGAATCTGGCTGATCATGCCGGTAAAATCTCCCGTCGCGAAGGAAAGATCCACAACGATCACCGTCGGTTGCAGACGATCTGTACCTTCCTGGAGCGAGCCGGCGTCGGCCACCGTGAAGATTGTGTCGAACTCCGTTTCGAGCAGCCCGCACACGCCCTCTATGTAACGAGTGTGCTTGTCTGCGAGTAATGCGCAGGACTTTTGCTGAGGATTCATCATCACTTGTTCGCGAATCGGCCTTATCGCCAAGACTACCTGCACGGACGGGAAAATAGCAGTAGACGCGATTGCGATCGTTGGCGGCACTCGAATTTCTACCAGTTAACGTACGGAAGTTTTCCGGTCGCACCAAATCACCCATCGGCGACATGGTTTTTCAATGCAAACCGGATCAGCTCCGCGCTCGTTGACACGCCGAGCGTGTCCATCATCGTGTATTTGTGAAATTCGACCGTGCGTGGCGATATTTTCAGTCGCTTGGCAATCTTCTTGGCCGAATGACCATCGGCCAGCAGGCGCAGGATCTCACGCTGCCGCAATGTCAGCTTGCGAACCGGATCTGCTGTAGCGACATCCCCGCTTTGTATCGATTGCAGCACCTCACCGGCAATGGCTGGGGTGATGAAGGTGCGCCCTTCGGCTGCCGCGCGCACTGCCATAACGAGTTCTTCGGGAGCCGAATGTTTTAGTACATATCCAAGCGCGCCAGCATCCAGTGCGCGCCGGGCATAGGCCAGTTCGCGGTGCATGGTTAGGCAGACGACATGCACGTCCGGGTTCTTCTTCTTGAGTTCCTCCAGAGCCTCGATGCCATTAAGGCCAGGCATGCTGATGTCGGTAACGATGACATCCGGTTTTTTCTCGGCTGCTACATCAAGTAAAGCAAAGCCGTCCGCGACGATACCTATAAGCTCAAATTCCGGCTCCAGGAGCTTTTGCAACGCTTCGGCAACGAGACGGTGATCATCCGCAAGCAGCACGCGTACACGTCTCATTGATTGTCTCCGGTCAGTGGTAGTACGGCACTCACGGACGTGCCTTCGCCGCGCACACTTCGGATGCTGAGCGTACCACCCAGCAGCCGGACCCGCTGCCGCATGCTCGACAGTCCAATACCCCTGCCTGGCGTCACCTGGGCCTTATCGAAACCCTGTCCGTCGTCTGAGACCTCCAGTCTCAGCGCCTGGCCGTTATGTTCGAAAACGATCTCGATGTTGTCAGCCCTGGCATGCCTGACGGCGTTGTTCAGCGCCGCCTGACATACCCGGTAGGCACACAAAGCCGCATTTATCGGTATTTGGCCACGCGTCTCGCCGATATTCGCCTTGATACGAACATCGGTGTACTTTTGCACACGTTGGTATTCCGTCCGTAACGCCGTCGAGATACCAAGATCTTCCACTAACGATGGGTGCAGCCGGTACGATACATCGTGCACGTCTTCGCTGACCCTCGCGAGCTCGTCGCGAAGGTTCTTGAGTTCGTCGTCCAGTGTGTCACGGTTCTGATCGTGGCTGATCATTCCAGCATCGATCGCCAGCCGCGCCAACCGCTGCGTCACATCGTCGTGCAGCTCGCGCGCGATGACCCGGCGCTCGTCCTCATACGCATTGATCAGCTGCCCGCTCAGTTTCACCTGGGCCCGTTCCGCGGAGCGACGGTGGTGGCGCTGTTTCAGTAGTGCGATGAGCAACAGGCCCTGTACAGTGACCACTGTGATGACCAAGACTATCCAAGCGGTATACTGGTCCCACAGCGATGGTGGCCTGTGCCGGATCTCGCTCCCCGCTGGAAGCCGCTGAATATCGATGCCCCATCTTTTCAGTTCGCGCCAGTCGTAGACGGGCGTGCTCAATTCGACCGGTTTCCGGGCGTCACGAATTGGTTCACCGCGAAGAACCGCAAGACCTAACGCCACAGCTTCGAGACCCATTTGCTGCAATGGAATCAGCCTGCCGCCCACGACCCCCCGCCCAACCTGGTCGTCGAATGTTCCAAATATAGGGACGGGGCTGATCGAGCGCATAGCCGATAGTCCTGCCTCGCGCGGCAGAATAACACCAGCTGCGTCGACGTTGAATATTCCGTAGAAAACGGCGGAATCTTCCGACAGCTCCTCTAGTGTCACCTGCACATCGTGCAGTGTCATGTCGTTTGTGTACTCGAAACTCAGCCGCTTCGAGTATGCACCAAGTTCTTTTTTCGCCGCGACCGTGAGTGCCCTTTCTGCAGGTGAACTGCCGAAGACAATCACGACATGTGACGTCCCTGGCCTGAGGCGCAGTATGTCGTCTACCACTCCTGAGAAAGAAAATTGAATCAATCTCATAGCATCGCCGGGCCGCTGGTCCTCCGGGCTGGGGAGCCCGCCCCAAGCGAAGGCAGCCAGCGGTGCCTGCCCGGATATCGATTCCCTTTGACCAAGCCAGAACCTGGCGCCCGACGGACCTAGTGAAAGGACAAAATCAGGCCGCGTGTCAGCATAGTGATTTCGCAATAGCTCTGCGGTCAGATTGTCACGCGCTTCGGACTGGCCCCCTTGAGCATCGAGATTTATCTCATGGAACGCGATCGGCCCACCGAATTGCCTTTGCAGCTCGGCCCTGAAGATCTCCTTCGGGGTTTCGTAAGGTGCCGCATTGCCATCATAAGTATTGAGAATGAGAACCTGCTTGGAATCGATGGTCTGCGACAGCAGGTTCGTGCCCGGCATTATCAGCAGGATCGACGCGATGACCAGCACGCGCAATTTGAAAGAAAATTCTGCCATTGGGCCATTCTACAACGAATCAACATCTCCAATTCCTGCGAAAAAGGCAACGCTCGTCTGCAAGTATCCGCTGCCTAACCTCGGAAAATTACGAGTATGTCAATTGCCCCTGATTGGATAACTTCTTCGAATACGCGAGTGGCGATCCGCACGGCGCGAATCAGTTTGAAATGAACATGTTCTCAGGAGAATAATAATGGCAACCGCGAAATCTGAAGTTTTTTCCAAAACCGCCACCGTCAATGCCGACCACGCACGGGTCGATGTACTGAAAGAGGTGCTCAGGAGCACACCTCAGGAGGTCGATTACGAGCGGATGAAGATCATGCATGATGTGTACGATGAGACCGTCGGCTACCAGGAGATCATCCGGCGAGCCAGGTTGATTGAGGCCGTAGTGGAGCGC
>WTCH01000271.1 GCA_013138675.1 Woeseiaceae bacterium
TTTGAATGTCTGCTTTCACCGAAAGCGGTCGTTCAAACACCCGAGATTTGGAAAATCTGACAGGCTGTTATTCGTCAATGCAGACGTTCGTTCGTGATTCGCACAGCTTGATAGCCGGTCTATCCAACCTGGTCAAGAACCCCTCCGCGGAGGGGTTCTTAAATGAGAGTCCTCTAGGATTTCGCCAGGTCGAGCAGTTTCATTACAGTACGCCAGTTCCGAGCGGTAGTACTTACTCCCAGGTGCCGGTCAATTTTCGCTGCGAGGCGACTTCTTCCGATGCCGTCCGGCGCGTGCAAATACAGGGCATCATCCGTTAGCGTGAATCGCTCATTTTCTGCCTTGATCGAATTCATTGCGTCAATATCCGGGTTGCCCGCTTTCTCGGTCAGAAACCACACGTGCAATAACTTGGGTGTCGCCTCGGCCTCGGGGTACGGATTTTCCGATGCAATCGCCGCTAACCGTTCAACCGTCAACAACAAGACCTGCGGTGCAAAACCAAAACGCTCCTCAATGGTGCTCGTGATTTTTGCCGATAACGATATGGGATCAGCGGACGAGAAAACCGCATTACCGCTTTGAATGTAGGTCTGGATGTCTTCGCAACCGAGCTCGGCAAGCAGCTCCCGCAGATCCTGCATCGGCAGTATGTGTTTGCCGCCGACATTGATGCCGCGAAACAACGCGACATAAATGGTCATGTGTGCAATTGGTCCGCGTAGGCAAACAACGCGGCCGAGCCGCCCGTGTGCAAGAACACAATATTGCCGTCGTTGAGCGTGCCATTACGAATCAGGTCGATCATGCCGGCCAGTCCCTTGCCGCTATACACAGGATCGAACAACAGGCCCTCGGTTCTGGCGAGCATTAAGACGGCCTCGTTCATCGACTCCGTCGGCACGCCGTAACCGTCGCCGACGTAGTTGCAGTTTGCGACCACATCTTCGCGCGCCACGCAGCCCGCTTTGCCAATGTACTCCGCCGTCTCGCATGCGAGTTTGAATACTTTTTCTTCCTGATCCTGTTGCGGAATATTCACACCGATGCCGAGCAGCGGGATGGTACTTTCCATTGCTTTCAAACCGACGATCAGTCCGCCTTGCGTGCCCGCGCTGCCGGTCGCCGTCACAATGTGGCTGATATCCAGCCCCTGCTCTTCAATTTGCCCGAGTAACTCGATTGCGCAATTGACGTAGCCAAGCGCACCGATTTTATTCGATGCGCCACCTGGAATGATGTAGGGATTTCCGCCATTCGCGCTCACCTCGTCGGCCACTTCGGTCATCGCCTTGTCGAAGTCCGTACCGCCCGGGTATTCGCGCAGATTTGCGCCGAAGATCTTGTCGAGAAGAACATTGCCGGAGCCAGCGTAATACTCACTCGGATCGGCAATCCGGTGCTCCAGCAGCACCTCGCACTTGAGGCCCAGTTTGCAAGCCGCTGCTGCAGTCTGGCGGACGTGGTTTGACTGTACTGCCCCGACCGTAATGATGGTATCCGCACCCTCTTCGAGCGCAGCGGCCATTGAGTATTCGAGTTTGCGTGTCTTGTTGCCGCCGCTTGCCAGGCCTGTACAGTCGTCACGTTTGACATAGATGTTTGGTCCGCCGAGGTGCTTGCTGAGTCGCGGCATGTGCTCAAGCGGAGTCGGTAAATGTGCCAATGACACTCTGGGAAAATTTGATAACAAGACGGTTTACTCCGATTGCGCGAACTGCACGGTTGCTTGTGCGAGAACATCGGTGGATGAAATAAGCGGCACCTCGAGCATGGAGTCATCGAGTACCAGTGGAATCTCTGTACAACCTGCAATGATCGCGGCAGCACCGCGATCGACAAGCGCTTCGGCCAGTTTACGCATCGATGCAGAAACATCACTCCCTTTGTGGCCCGCCTTGATACCGTTAACCAAGGTCATGAGCTGTTCCAGTTCGTCATCTTCTGGCATAACGGCGACCAGGTCCTTCGCCGCCATCGCAGATTGATACACGCCTGCCTGCAGGCAACCATTGGTCGCGAGCAAACCCACAGCTTTTGCATCGGGTGCTTTCTCGCCGACCGCTTCAATAGATTCGTCGACGATCGAGATCAGCGGAATGCTGACCACGTCGAGGATGCTTTTCTGAAACGCATAGGCCGTATTGCACGGAATCACGAGGAAATCCGCACCAGCGACTTCGAGGCGGCTAGCCATTGCGGCCATTGCCGGTCCCGGGTCTTCATCGCCACCGAGAATAAACGTCTGCCGGTTCGGCACGGTCGGATTGTGATCAACGAGCATATGCAAGTGATCTTGGTCCTTGTCCGCCGACGTCAGGGAAATAACCTTGGCCATAAAGTCGACGGTCGCGTCGGGCCCCATGCCACCGAGAACTCCTACAATTTTTCGCTTGTTCATCATCCAAGCCCAACCTGTTTCAGGACGACCTGTAGCTTGCTGACCAGTTCGTCCACGTGACTGCTGTCATAGATAAAGGGTGGTGCCAGCAATATGTGCGCCCCGTTCTCTCCATCGGCGGTGCGCCCTCCCGGATAAATTATGAGTCCATTGTCCATGGCTGCTTGTTTGATTCGCCCACTATAAGACCTGTCCGCCGGCTTTTTCGTGTCGCGATCTTCGACGAGCTCCATGCCGATGAACAAACCGCGGCCTCGAATATTGCCGATGTTCGGGTGATCGCCGAATGCAATCTTCAACTCACCGAACAACTGCTCACTAACATTGCGAACATTTTCGAGTAAATCATCACGATCAATAACACCGGACACGGCAATCCCGGCCGCGCACGCTGTCGCGTGGCCAATGTAGGTGTGGCCGTGTTCGAAGGAGCTGAAGGCATCCACTATCACGTCGTGCACATGGCCGCGCACGATCGTTGCGGCAATCGCTTGGTAGCCGCCGCCGAGACCCTTCGCAATCGTCGTAATGTCGGGTAACACATCGTCTTGCTCGAACGCGAAGTACGTTCCCGACCGACCACTGCCGGACATGACCTCATCGAGGATCATCAGGATTTCATGGCGGTCACAGATCGCCTGGATCTTTTTGAGGTAACCCGGGGCGGGCGGCACAGCACCCAGCGTAGCTCCGACGACGGTTTCGGCGATAAATGCAGCAATGTTCTCGGCGCCGTGTTCGACGATCGCATCCTCAAGCGCCTGCGCAGCGCGGTGTCCATAGTCTTCGTCGGTCTCATCATCGGTTTGATGGCGATAGGCATAGCACGGCGCGATTCGCGGCCAGTCGTGGAGCAGCGGCGCGTAAATTTCGCGGCGCATCGGGTTGCCCGACAACGACAACGCACCCAAAGTGTTGCCGTGGTAGCTTTGCTCGCGGCTGATCACCATGTGTTTTTGTTCGCGGCCTTTGGCCAGCCAGTACTGGCGCGCGAGTTTTACAGCCGTCTCGTTCGCCTCGGAACCACCAGAGAGGAAGTACACACGTGCGTCAGTCTCGCCAAAGCGTTCGGCGAGTCGCGCCGCCAGTTCTTCCTGCGGATCATTGGTGAAAAATGCCGTATGCGCATAGGCCAGCTCATCGACCTGCGATTTGATCGCATTAATGACATCGGGGTGCCCATGGCCGAGGCAGGTCACGGCCGCGCCACCGCTGCCGTCAAGGTACTGTTTGCCCGCCTCGTCGTACAGGTACACACCTTCACCGCGTACAGCACGCGGGTACTTTTGTGTCGGGCTTCTGTAGAAGACGCTGCTCATGTCAGTCGATCGACGGTGTCGAGAAAACGGTTATATACGACGCCAAGCGCAACGCCCGGACGACGCATACCGTATCCGAAAACGCGCTTTGGCTTCCTGATCGGCACACTACAGTCCTTCTCATCCTGACCGCAAATCAATTCTGCGATCGATCTGCCTGTCGCAGTCGCCATTGCAATGCCACGACCATTGCAGCCAATACCGGCATAGAAATTGTCATCAACGCGCAAGATCTGTGGCAGGTGATCGGTCGTCAATGCCAGGTAGCCGCTCCAGCCAATGTCCCAGGGAATATCACCGATGTGTGAAAACCGCAGTCGTGCAGCTTTGTGCAGGTGTTTCGTCAATCCATCATGATGGTCTCCGGCTGTCGCACTCGCCCCGCCCATGATCAGGCGATTATCTGCCGTAAGACGAAACGACGTCAGCAGTCGTTGTGTGTCCGAAGCAGCAGCCGTGCCCGGCAAGATTGACGCCGCAACATCTCGCGGCAGTGGATGTGATGCGACTTGTGCCGTCCGCAGTGGGATCACCGTTCCACGTAGACTATCGACGTTGTCGTTGTAGGCGTTCGTACAACAAACGACTTGCGCGCAGCGAACACTGCCGTGCGTCGACGCGACGACCCATTTGCCGCCCTCGCGCCGAATACCCTCGGCGGGCGATTGCTCAAAAATAGCCGCCCCGGCCACACTGGCCGCGGCCGCAAGGCCGTAAACGTAGGCCAGCGGGTTAATGGAACCGCCGCCATCGTATCGGCTGGCACCCGCGTAAAAATCCGTGCCGAGTTCAGCCGACACCTTATCGGCTGGGATGGTGTCGACTGCGGCGCCAAGCGCTTGCCACTGGGCAACACGTTTTTCGATCAGGGGCAATGCGCGCTTCGAGTGTGCTGCCTGGATCCAGCCATTGCGGTTCACGTCGCAGTCGATAGCAAGCTCGTCAATCAACTTGAACACAACATCGGGTGCGTCATTCGAATATCTCAGCAAGCGATCGCCGTTTTCTGTGCCAAGTATCTTGTGCACTTCCCAGGGATCACGCTTGAGCCCGGGCGCGACGATGCCGTTGTTTCGACCCGAAGCTCCCCAGCCGATTTCCGCAGCCTCGAGAACGGCAACACTGACACCTTTGCCTGCTAACGTCAGTGCGGTGGACAGGCCCATAAAGCCTCCACCAACGATGCAAACATCAACGTGGCGCTCGCCCTGTACTATGGGACACGGCTCCGGGCGCGCAGTTGTCGCGACGCAAAGCGCATTGGGCATTGAGGAAGGGCCGCTGGAACTGAATGGAGTTTCCATAGCTGTAGACGTCAGGCAGGTGCTTTCTCTGTGAATACCAGGGCTGCACCGCAAGCATCGTCTGGCGAAATTCGAATATTCTGGCCGTCAAACTCGAAGGCAATGCCGCTCTGGCCGAATAAATCGGCCACAACCTGACGGTCGGCAACTCGCAACGTCATTGAAACGAGACCTGGCGTATCTGCAGTACGCAGGCGAATCGTCTGACCGCTCGGCACAGTGAGCAGGACGCCATCGTCGTTTTCGGCTACCGCATCGCTACCTAAGAGCCGGCGCATTTTTGTCGCACAAGAGCCGACATCCACAATGGTGCCCGAGAGCTCATTGATTCCCATACAGCCGTTCGCGTGAGAGAGAAAGTCGGGCCGGCGAGTGAGCTCGGGTGTCAGGTGCTGGATAACGACCACATGCATCAACCCTTCTATATCGTCCGCATCAGGTGAGAATAACTCGAACGATGGTTGCGTCCACCCCTCAGGATGTTCGAAGTTGCGACGCAGCTGACGAAGCTCACCCGTTTTGATGCCGTTGGCTGTCGCCTGCTCGAAACTGTGTTTTACGTCGGACGTGCCGAATGCCACGCCCATCAGACCTTCGCCATGCTTTTCGAGGTGCGTATCGAGATGCATCGTGAAGCGGGAAGCATCAATAATGCCCCGTACCTCGATGTAGTCATCCGGCAACATGATGCACAGATTTCCGGTGCCCCATTCGATATGACTGCCGCGTGGCGGCACTGTGAATCCAAGTCGCTCGAACTGTTTCCGCGTTGCGTCAAGATCGGCAGATGCGATGACAGGATGGTCGATGTTCTCGATGCCGTTGTGCAGCTTCATTTCGCTGATCCCTGCCTCCGGTAAGTAATAGTCACACTGCATTGTGCGGCCAAATGGGCCATATTTCGGACATGGCTTGCGAAACGCATTGTTGTCACAGCGAAGCTGCCGAAGATCGGGGTATACCCCCGCTCGGCCGCAAACTCAAGATTGTGGGTGGATTATTCCTTGCAGTTCTGCTGCTGTCGTTCATTCCTGCTCTCTCCGCACTCAATGAGAGCCTGCTCGAGTACCTGAAAATCGTCTGGTGGGCGGTCGCGCTGGGCCTCGTTCTCGGTGGCGTAATCGACTACTTCGTGCCCGACGGTTTCATCATGCGATTCCTTGGCCAGCGCCGTAAACGCACGCTCATCTACTCGGTCGTCGCCGGATTCCTGATGACCGCCTGCTCGCACGGCATACTCGCGATCGCGATCCAGCTCTATAAGAAAGGCGCCAGCGTACCCGCCGTCATTACGTTCCTTCTTGCTTCGCCCTGGGCCAATCTGCCGATGACCATCCTGATGTTCGGCTTCTTCGGCATCAAGGCGTTCTACATCGTATTCGGTGCCATGGCCATCGCGCTGACCACCGGCCTGATCTTCATGGGCCTTGATCAGCTGGGATGGATTGAGGGCTCGTCGGAAGCCGCGGATCCGCAGGACGTGTCCTGGGACCGCCTCAAGAATTTCGAAC
>WTCH01000306.1 GCA_013138675.1 Woeseiaceae bacterium
CATACATATGATAGTGCTGTGACCATGGTGCCTCGGTGGCATTGAGGTAGAAGCCGGCGGCCAGCCCGAAATCGTAATTGCCGTCGGGATCATCCGGCACGCCCTCGCCCCGTGGGCTTGTATCGGGCGAGACCAGCATGATGCCGAGTTCGGCCGCGTAGCGCTGCGCACCGCTCTTCACCATGAAGTTCTCTTCAGTGCAGGTCAGCCCGGACAGAAACGTCAGCACAGGGACTTTTCCGTCGGCCGCCTGGGGCGGGACGAATACCGAGAACTGCATGTCGCAGTTATTGACTTGGGAAGTATGGCGGTAGAAACCCATCCTGCCGCCGAAGCAGTTCGTTTCGCTTAGAGTTTCAATGGTCATGGGCAGGCATTATGCCCGCGGATCAGCGTTTCTGGAACACGAGCGTCGCGTTGGTGCCGCCGAATCCGAAACTGTTCGACATTGCCGTGCTGATACCGGCATCGCTGATGCACTCGGTGACCAGAGGCGCGCCCGCAATCGACGGGTCCGGATCATTGCAGTTGATCGACGGTGCAATGAAGCCGTGCTCTAACATCAGGATGCTGTGGATGGCTTCCTGTACACCTGTCGCACCGAGCGAATGTCCGCACAGCGATTTCGACGAACCGAAACGTGGTATGTCGTCGCCGAATACTGAACGCATCGCTTCAACCTCGGCGATGTCGCCAGCCGGCGTACTCGTGCCATGCGTGTTGATGTAGTCAATGGGTCCTTCAACGGTCGAGTTCGCCAGTTGCATGCAACGCGTGGCGCCTTCGCCGGACGGCGTGACCATGTCGTGCCCGTCGGAGGTGGCCCCATAGCCCACCAGTTCGGCGTAGATCCGCGCACCTCTTGACTTGGCGTGCTCGAGTTCTTCGAGAACCACCATGCCGCCGCCGGCAGCGATAACGAATCCATCGCGGGTCGCATCATAAGGCCGGGATGCCGTCTCGGGCGCATCGTTGTACTTGGACGACAAGGCACCCATCGCGTCAAACAGGCAAGCCAGCGTCCAGTCTTCTTCCTCGCCGCCACCGGCAAAGACGATGTCCTGCTTGCCGAACTGAATCTGTTCTGCGCCCGCGCCGATGCAATGCGCACTCGTTGCACACGCAGACGTGATCGAATAGTTGATGCCTTTGATCCTGAACGGTGTCGTCAGGCACGCCGATACCGTGCTGCTCATCGTGCGCGTAACCATGTACGGACCAATTTTGCGCACACCACGTTCGCGCAGCTTGTCAGCGCTCGCGACGATATTGGCGCTCGACGCGCCGCCGGATGATGCGATCAACCCGGTGCGGACATTGGAAACATCCGACTCTTCGAGTCCGGAATCCTCCACGGCCTGTTGCATCGATATGTAGGCGTACGCTGCCGCATCGCCCATGAAGCGGAGCACTTTCCGATCGATGTGTTCTTTGGTATCGATGTTGACCGTTCCGGAGATCTGGCTGCGCAGCCCCATCTCCTGGTAGGACTCGTTCGCGACAATGCCCGAACGTCCTGCCTTGAGGGATTCAACAATCTCAGCCTGGGTATTGCCGATACAGGAGACTGCACCGATACCTGTTACGACAACTCGCCGCATTACGAGGGCCCGCCCTTAGTCCTAGAAATCGTCAGTGGATGTGAAGAGTCCAACGCGCAGGTCTTCTGCGGTGTAGATCTCGCGACCATCAACCGACATCGTGGCATCCGCGATCGCCATATTCAACCTGCGCGTGATAACGCGCTTGATGTCGATCTGGTAGGTGACCAGTTTGGCCTTTGGCAGCACCTGGCCGATGAACTTGACCTTGCCCGAACCGAGCGCACGGCCCCTGCCTGGCAGGTCCAGCCACACGAGGTAAAACCCGACCAGCTGCCACATGGCGTCGAGGCCAAGGCATCCGGGCATGACCGGATCACCCTCGAAATGGCACTTGAAGAACCACAGGTCCGGATTGATATCGAGTTCTGCCTTGATTTCACCTTTGCCGTATTTGCCGCCTTCCTTCGAAATATGCGGTATACGGTCCATCATGAGCATATTTGGCAGTGGCAAGCGCCCATTGTTGGGGCCGAACATGTTGCCGTGGGCACAGTCGATCAGCTCGTCATAGCTGAACGAATTCGGCCGTTCCGTTGATTCGAGGGCAGCATTTATCGTTGGTGTGGTCATTGGCTCTCCAGCGCTCAGGTGGCTGGTCATTGGGTTCGCGCGGTCGTGCGCATTTTCGCTTTCACGATTTTACCGATCGGGAACGACCTGTGCTTTCGAATATGCGCCAAACAGTGCCCCATCGACATGCCCACAATTGTAGAATCTTACCCACATAATCAGTAGGGGCTCATCGAAATGCTGCAATTACTCATCGGAATCGTGCTGTTTTTCGGCATGCACTCGGCATCGATCGTCGCATTGCCGCTTCGTGATCGCATCGTCGCGAAGAGCGAAAATGCGTGGAAAGGCGTCTATTCGATCGCCTCCCTGGTCGGCATAGTGCTGATGGTTCGTGGCTACGCGGACCTCCGACAGGCTCCCACCTTTCTGTATGTGTCGCCAGCGTGGCTACGGCATGTCGCAGCGCTGCTGATGCTACCTGCGTTCGCGTTATTCATAGCGCCGTATTTCCCAGGCCGCATCAGGAACGCCCTGAAGCACCCACAGCTTGTGGCCGTCAAGATCTGGGCAGTCGCACATTTGCTGGTCAATGGTACTGTCGCTGACGTCTTGCTGTTTGGGTCATTCCTGGTTTGGGCTGTGATGGATCGTATTTCGCTGAAGAACCGCCCAGCTCGCCCGATCGCCGGCGCGAAGGAATCCAAAGTGAACGACATCATCGTCGTTGTCGTTGGCCTTGCGCTGTATTTAGCGTTTGTGTTGGTCGTACACGAAAAGCTATTCGGCGTCCGGCCAGCCTGAACGCAAATGCAGGTCGCGCTGCGGGAACGGAATCTCGATGCCGTGTTCGGCCAGTTTGGTCTCCAGCGCCCAGAGGTAGGCCGATCGCGTTCGTGTGGGCCGGCGTGCGCCCTGGCGATTCACCCAGACCAGCAAAAGGAAGTTGAGGCTGTTGTCGCCGTATTCGACGAGCCACACATCTGCTTCCCTGCCCTTCCTGTTGGCCAGCGTGAACGACACTTCCTCCGCTGCCTCCAGTGCGGCCTGGCGCACAAGTTCCTTGTCGCTGCCGTACGCTACGCCGAACGGAATACGCACACGCCGGGTCCGTTCACCGAGCGTCCAGTTCGTCAGCCGCGTGCTCACAAATTCGGAATTCGGCACAACGATATCGATGTTGTCGTTGGTATTGATCAGTGTGCTACGAACATTAATCGCTTTTACTGTGCCGGTTAGCCCGGTATCGAGTTCGATGTAGTCACCAACACGTAGCGAATGTTCGAAGAGAATGATCAGCCCCGACACGAAGTTATTGACGATCGACTGCAAGCCGAAACCGATGCCGACACTGAGTGCGCCCGCAACAAGTGCCAGGCTGCCAAAATCGAGCCCGATCGAAGACAGGGCGATGAACAGGCCAAGTATGATGACCGCGTAATGCGTCAATCGGCCGACCGTGTACAACGAAGCCTGGGTGCCGCTCAACTCGTCGGAACCCACTCGCTTGATCGCGTGTCGTATACCGCGCGACAACAGCATCGCAACAAGCAAGATGACGATGACGCGTAGAATGTCGCCACCCGTCACCGGAGTTTCTCCGATCGAGAAAAGTGTGACGTCCCCGAGGCCCGCGACGCGCTTGTAAGCTGCCTTAATGCCGCGGTTGATGCTGCCCAGCCAGGACCGGATTGCACCCTCGTACTCGGCCGTCGCATTATCCACAACGACCATCAAAAGTTCGAGATCTGCAACCGCTGCCTTCAGGCGGCCCGCATCGGCAAGTGTTTTCTGTGCCGTACCGACTCGCTGGTCCAGCAGCCTAAGTGAGGCCCGGTCCAGAGTATCGCGATCGGCGCCCTGAGCGGCCAAAACTTCATCCTCGGTCTCACGCTCGAGGTCCGGTGCCCGTTGCACGACGCTGCGCACGAGATCGGACCAGACCAGCGCCTGGTCGCGCAGCACACCGGTATCGGCGCCTTCCAGAGCCAGTTCGGTCCACCAGAGTTCTGCTTCGGCCTGGGCTAGTGCAACTTCGGCCAGCGCGAGCCCAACTTCGGCATCACGCAGTCGTTGTTCCTCGAGGCGTTGTTGCGAACGCCCCTGGCGCGTTTCCAAATCGAGACCGCTAGCCGCGAGTTGGGCGGCACGCACACTCTCCTGCGCCGACGCCACTGCTGCAACACTGGCGTCCACACGCTCGGCGAGGTCTCTAAGCGCGCTTTCGTCATTCGATACCTCGAGACGCTCGGTCGCGTAGATCACGCCAGCCGCTGTGTCATCGGCAAATGCGACACCGCGCTCGTAACG
>WTCH01000055.1 GCA_013138675.1 Woeseiaceae bacterium
CTGCTATACGTGTCAACCGTTAGATGCACGAAGCGTTAGAATAGGTTGCAACCCCGACGCCGGTACCTGACATGAATAGCAAGGTCATCGTGATCGCACTCAGCCTGGTCGTAGTCATCGCTGCTGCGGCTGTCGTGTTTTTGGTACGTGAACCGCTGCCGAACGAGTCAGCCATGGCGATTCCGAGCAATTATTTTGACCAGTCCGCTGCTACCGAGGACCGTGTATTTGCGCTGGAAGCGGCAGTCGCACAGGAGCGCAATGCCAGGCTGTTGCTGGAAGAAGAGCTGCAGGCGCTTTACTACGAACTGGACGAACTCAGGAGCGGCCCGGACGAAGCGACTGAAGAACGCGATGCGGCAGCAGAGTTACAGCGTGAGGCAATGCGAGAGCGTGCGGATCGCTTTCGTGCCGGCGATACGACGCAGGGCAGAGCGGACATGCTGATTGAGGCAGGTTTTGCGCCTGATCGTGCCGAGTGGATTGTGCAACGCGAATCGGAGTTGCAGATGGATTTGATGCGGGCGATGTTTGACGCGCGCCAGTCCGGCGAACGACCGGACCGCAGTCGATTGGACCCTGACCAGGCACTTCGCGCTGAGCTTGGCGACGTGGAATACGAGCAATACCTGGAAGCCAATGGTCGGTCGACGGCCGTTGCAGTCGGTTCTGTACTGGAATCATCTCCCGGACAACGCGCAGGACTCCAATCTGGTGACCAGATCGTCGGCTACAACGGTCAACGCGTTTTTTCCTACGGTGAACTCAGCGAGCAGACGATGAGTGCCACGCCGGGCCGGGCGGTAGTCGTGGATATCGTTCGCGACGGCGTCCCTATGCAGGTTGTCGTCGATGCCGGGCCCATAGGGATTTCGAACAGGGGCATCCGCGGGCGCAGGTAACTCTCTGCAAATTCAGGCAGAATATGCCCTGCCATGGGAAAACTCCGATACTCGATTCCGAATAGCTTTACCGCACTGAGCCTGTTGCTCGGTCTTGGTTCGATTGTGACGACGCAGATCGGCGATCTCGAGTTTGCGGCGTGGCTCATCGTCTGGTGTGGGCTGCTCGATACGATGGACGGGCTTGCCGCTCGTCTCTTGAAGGCGACCTCCGATTTTGGTGCTGAATTCGACTCGATGGCGGACCTCGTCTCGTTCGGGGTCGCCCCAGCAGTTCTCATCTTCAATGTGGGCCTGCAGATCGCGGGTGTCGAGCTGGAGACGGGCCAGTTCTGGGTATTGCTCGTCTCGTGTGGTGTGTTCGTCCTTGCCGGAGCCATGCGGCTTGCACGTTTCAATCTTGCCACCGACAAACCGCGCACAGGTTGGTTCACCGGTGTGCCGATCACGGCGGCGGGTGGCGGTCTGTTATCGTCAATGGTCCTGGTGTTGCTGTACCACCAGGACACGTCCAGCGTGCTGCCGCTGCATCTTTACCTGCCGATCGTCATGTTCGTCCTGGCGATTCTGATGATTTCCCGATTGCGCTTTCCTAAAGCGGTGGTTCGCAAAAGCATGCTCATCAACATTTTCCAGTTTGCGAATATTGCCGGGATCTTCGTTTGCGGTATTTTGCGCAAGTTCCCCGAGTACCTCTTCAGCATCGGCGTTTTCGTACTCGTCGCCGGTATTATCGCCGGGCGAATTACCCGAGACGAATAAGGTCGAAAAAATCTCATGAATTCGATGGTCGTTGTACTCGTCGTATATCTCGGTTTGCTCGCGGCATTCGCCGCCTGGAGTCGCCACGAAACCGGGACACTCAGCGGGTTCTACCTCGCCGGCAAAAAGCTGCCTTTTTGGGTGGTCGCATTCAGCACCAATGCGACCGGCGAGAGCGGCTGGCTGTTACTCGGTCTGACCGGCATGGGATACGCTGTCGGCGCGCAGGCCTATTGGGTCGTCGTCGGTGAGATTGTCGGCATCGCACTGTCGTGGGGGTTGATATCCCGGCGGCTGAAGCGGCTTAGCGATGACCACGATTCGATCACGGTGCCGGACGTGCTTGCCTCGAAATTTGAGGACAAAGGACATCTGATTCGCGCCATTGCTGTGGTCATTATCCTGACGATGGTCACGACCTATATGACGGCGCAAATGGTCGCCTCCGGTAAGGCGCTCAGCACCTTCATGGGTATGGACTACGCGACCGGCGTCGGGGTTGGTGGCGCCATCATCATCGCGTACACCTTTATCGGGGGTTACAAGGCGGTGTCCTACACCGACGTTCTGCAGGGTGTTCTGATGCTCATTGGTCTGATCATCGTGCCTGTCGCCGCTATTTATGCGGGTGGCGGCTGGAGCAGCGTCTCGTCAAATCTCACTGCCCAGGACCCCAATTTCACCAACATGTTTGCGTTGACCGACAGTGGTGGCATCAAGGGTTGGGTTGCTGTCGTCAGCTTCGTGGCGATTGGGCTGCCATTCCTTGGCGTGCCGCAGTTGCTGGTGCGCTACATGTCAGCGCGAGACGACAATGAGCTCAAGAAAGCACGCATTGTGTCCGTCCTGGTTCTGCTCGTTTTCACATTTGGTGCGGTAACAGCTGGTATCGCCGGCCGCGCATTGTTCCCGGGGCTCGAGGATCAGGAGACCATTTTCCCGACGATTGCCAATCAACTGTTTCCACCGGTGGTCGCCGGCGTGCTGATGGTTATCGTCCTGTCAGCCATCATGTCGACGGCCGACTCGCTGTTGTTGCTGGCTTCTTCCGCAGTTGTGCGTGACACGATGCAGCAGATCCTGGGTAGCACGAAGAGCGATCATCAGCTGGCCGGTTACGGAAAAATTGTGACCATCCTGATCGGCATACTCGCCATCGCACTTGCCATTCCTGAGGCGAAGTTTATCTTCTGGTTTGTGCTATTTGCCTGGTCGGGGCTGGGTGCGGCGTTCGGGCGGGTTGTCATTTGTGTGCTGTACTACAAGAAGACAACACGCGAAGGCGTTATTGCCGGCATGCTCGGCGGTTTCCTGACCAGCGTCGTGTGGGTACTGCTGTTCAAAGAGCAGACCTATGGCCTGTATGAGGCTGTCCCAGGCTTTATTGTTGGCATGGTTTTGACGTATGCAGTCAGCGCGATGACCTTCAAGCCGGCCACCAGGGAGAATGATGGCTGACAAACTCAACATCACGCGCCGCGATTTCCTGAATGGGGTCGCGCTGAGTCTCACGGCCGGAACATCCCTGTCGCCGCTCGAGGCCCTCGCCAGTACAACGGCATCGACTGCCGGCTACTACCCGCCAGGTCTCACCGGTCTTCGCGGCAGCCACACCGGGTCGTTCGAGATCTCGCACGCCGTCGCAATGGCGGGCGCGGAGTTTGGCCACCCGGATGAGCAAACCGATGCCACTTACGATCTCGTTGTCGTCGGTGGTGGTATTTCCGGGCTCGCCGCAGCGTACTTCTACCTGCAACAGGAGGGAACCGACAAGAAAGTCCTCGTTATAGACAATCACGATGACTTCGGCGGTCACGCGAAACGCAACGAGTTCAAGGTAGATGGGCAGGAACTGATCGGGTATGGCGGCAGCCAGTCGCTGGA
>WTCH01000171.1 GCA_013138675.1 Woeseiaceae bacterium
CTGCTTTCGCGCCGATTTACGATGCATTGCAGAAGCAGGCAAAACGCAAGGAGCCGGTGGCGGTCAAACGCTAACCCATTGGACAAGACCGATGCCTGATCCCGACATGCGTCCCAATCGCCTCGACAAGGCGGAGATCGACAAGAACTTTGCCGATCTGCACCCTCCCCTGTCGCGCTCGGAAGCGTTGATCGAGGCGGATCGTTGTTACTTCTGCTATGACGCACCGTGTACGACGGCCTGCCCGACCGGTATCGACATACCGTCATTCATTCAGAAGATTCGCAGCGACAATATTCGTGGCTCTGCACACACGATACTCAGTGAGAACATTATGGGTGGCATGTGCGCGCGTGTGTGCCCGACCGAGGTGCTTTGTGAAGAAGCCTGCGTACGTAATACACACGAGGACAAGCCGGTTGAGATTGGTCTGCTACAACGTTATGCGACTGATCCGATTTTTGAAGATGGTACACGGTTGTTCGAACGTGCAGAAGCGAGCGGCAAGCGTGTCGCGGTCGTCGGCGGTGGCCCCGCCGGCCTGTCATGCGCCCATCGGCTCGCGATGCTCGGGCACGAGGTGAAAATCTTCAACCGCGATCCTCTTCGCGGCGGCCTGAACGAATACGGTATCGCCGCTTACAAGACCGTCGACAACTTTGCACAACGTGAGGTCGACTGGATTCTCTCAATTGGTGGCGTCGAGGTGGAAGACGGTGTTGAGCTTGGCACGGATTTTTCGCTGACCGCACTGCGTGACGCCTACGATGCCGTCTTCCTCGGAATCGGCCTGACACTGGTCAACGACCTCAATATCGATAATGAGGATCTGCCAGGCGTCGAGAACGCGACCGACTACATTGCTGAACTCAGACAGACCGAAGACAAGTCCACATTGCCCGTCGGACGCAATGTCGTCGTTATCGGCGGCGGTATGACGGCGATCGACATCGCCGTGCAGTCAAAGAGACTGGGCGCGGAGAGGGTTGACCTGGTTTACCGGCGCGGCCCCGAAGACATGAGCGCCTCTGAGTTCGAGCAGCGCCTGGCGCAGGTCAGCGGCGTCTCTGTGCATCACTGGCTGCATCCGAAAGCATTGCACGGTGATGACCACGTATCCTCCATCGAGTTCGACAAAAACGGCCAGTCGGTCACAATGGAAGCCGATGTCGTTTTCAAGGCCATTGGTCAGCGGCTTGCCGACCTGCAACTGGCCAGTGAACTACAGGGCATAGACATCGAGTACGGCAAAATCGTCGTTGCTGGGGACCAGGCCACAACATTGCCGGGCGTCTGGGATGGTGGCGATTGTGTTGCCGGTGGTAAGGACCTGACGGTTAGTGCCGTGCAACACGGAAAGGTTGCCGCTCACGCGATCGACCGCTACTTCGGAGGCGACAATGGCTGACCTGACGTCCGATTTTCTCGGCATTAAATCGCCGAACCCGTTCTGGCTGGCATCTGCCCCGCCGACGGACAAAGCCTACAACGTTAACCGCGCGTTCGAAGCCGGATGGGGCGGCGTCGTCTGGAAAACGCTCGGGGAGGCGGGCCCGCCAATCGTCAATGTGAGTGGACCGCGTTACAGCGCCATTTACGGCAACGACCGCCGCGTCATTGGTTTCAACAATATCGAATTGATTACCGACCGGCCGCTGGAGACCAACCTCAAGGAAATCCGGCAGATCAAACGTGACTGGCCTGACCGGGCACTGGTTGTCTCGGTGATGTTGCCCATGAACGAGAAGGCCTGGGCCGAGCATGTGCCAATGATCGAGGACACGGGTGCCGACGCACTCGAGCTGAATTTCGGCTGCCCACACGGCATGTCCGAGCGCGGCATGGGCGCAGCCGTTGGCCAGGTGCCCGAGTACATCCAGATGGCAACCGAATGGTGCAAGAAAGCTGCAAGCATTCCCGTCATCGTCAAACTCACGCCGAACGTGGCGACCGTCGTTCCACCGGCCAAAGCGGCCAAGGATGGCGGCGCTGACGCCGTATCACTGATCAACACGGTCAACTCGATCATGCGCGTCAACTACGACACATTGACGATGTATCCAACGACCGATGGCATGGGTACTCACGGCGGCTATTGCGGCGAGGCCGTCAAACCTATCGCATTGAACATGGTCGCCGAGATCGCACGCACGCCGGATACGAAGGGCATTCCCATATCCGGCATTGGCGGTATCAGTGACTGGCGTGATGCCGTCGACTTCCTCGCGCTCGGCGCGAGCAATGTGCAGGTGTGCACAGCGGCCATGGTCTATGGCTTCAAGATTATCGATGACCTCACGGACGGTCTTAGTACGTTTCTTGACGACAAGGGCATGACCTCGGTATCCGAACTCGTCGGCAAAGCTGTGCCCAGTGTCACCGACTGGCAGTACCTGAATCTCAACTACATTGAGAAAGCCGTCATCGACCAGGACCTGTGCATCAAGTGTGGTCGTTGTCATGTCGTTTGCGAAGATACTTCTCACCAGGCCATCACTAACACCGTAAACGGCGAGCGGCATTTCGAAATCATCGACGACGAGTGTGTGGGCTGCAATCTGTGCGTAAGCGTGTGCCCGGTCGACAGTTGCATTACGATGAAAGAGATACCGAACGATGACGAATCGCTCAGCTGGACACAGCACCCGAATAACCCGATGAGAAAATCCTGATGACCGACGACGAGCTGCTCGATATCGCCCGCGAGGTGCGGGACAAGGCGCATTGCCCTTATTCGGGTTTCAGCGTCGGCGCCGCGTTAATTGATGAAAACGGCAAAGTTCATGTCGGCTGCAACGTCGAGAACGCCGCGTACTCGAATGTGAGTTGTGCCGAGGCCGGCGCTATCAGCGCGATGATTTCGTCCGGGGGCAAACGTATAGTAACGATTGCGGTCGCGGGTGGCGCCAAGGGCGAGAAGTCTCGTGCGTGTACACCCTGTGGTGGCTGCCGACAACGTATTCACGAATTCTCGGACGCGAACACTCGGGTCATCGTCAAGGACGACGACGATACCTGGCACAGCTACACGATGGCAGAATTGCTGCCCTCGTCATTCCACCTGTAGGAGGGCCTTCAGGCCCGAATTTTCGGCCCTGAAGGGCCTCCTACATTAACGTTTCTACCTTTTCGCGACTTGGTAGCGACGGTTGAGCACCGAGTTTGGTCGCGGCGGCAGCGCCTGCGGCGCACGCGAACTGCAACGACTCTTCAGGACTCTGACCTTCTACCAGCGCGACAGTAAGTGCGGCGGTAAAGGTATCGCCGGCAGCGGTTGTGTCTACGGCCTCAATTCTGGGCGGCTTCGCACGCGCAATGTCCTCGCCGTTCTTACTGAGTACCGCACCTGCCGCTCCGAACGTCGTCGCTATCATGCCATTCGCGGCGGACAGGCTATCGCCGTACCAGGTTGCTTCGATCTCGTTCACGATGACGAGATCAGCGCACTGCAATATCGAGACATCAATGTGCATGGCCGGTGCAAGATTGACGCAGATGAAGCCTTTGAAATCCTGTGTAGCTTTTGCCACCGTGTCCACAGGCACCTCGAGCTGGCAGATCAAGGCATCGGAGTCTGGAACTGTCAGCACATCCGGTGTCAGCGCCCGATTGGCGCCGGGTGCAACGACGATGTGATTCTCGCCTGATGGAGCGACGGCGATCAGCGCTGTACCCGTTGGCAAGTCGGTGACAGTCTGAACGCCAGTCAGGTCAACGCCACCTTCAAGCAACAAGGCCTGCGCCTCAACACCCGCCGCATCTTCGCCGACGCAGGCAATAAGCGTCGCCTCGGCGCCGAGCCGCTGCGCGGCCAACGCCTGGTTGGCACCTTTGCCTCCAGGAAAGCGGCTCAACACGGCGTCAGTCACTGTCTCACCAGGGCTCGGCAAGCGGGCGACCGTGGCGACCAGGTCAAGATTGATGGAACCGATGACCACAATCGAGCTCATTCCTGATCTCCAAAACGCGATAGCCGCTGGGTTAGCAGTTCGTAAAAGCCGTCGCTGTCGACCTCGTATACCCAATGCACGTTCTTCGGTCGGTCAGTCACGTGCCAGAAATCTACGGCGGTGTGACCCAGGGTGAGCTCGGACTGTGTCTCAACAGCTACGTTGCAGTCCTTGCCGGTGAACAACTCCGGTTTGATCAGCCAGGCCACCGTACACGGGTCATGCAACGGAGCACCCGGCGCCGCATACTTGCTCATGTCGTAACGTTCGAAAAAACTGATCATGCCGGCAGTCGCGTCAGCGACGGGGTTACGCAACGCGGCGATGCGCTCCACGCGATCTTTCGTCGACAGCACCTGGTGCGTTACATCAAGTCCCATCTGTACGATCGGCCGACCGCAGCGAAACACGATGTCAGCCGCATCGGGATCAACGAGGATATTGAATTCTGCCGATGGAGTGCGATTGCCGCCTTCGCGCATTGCACCACCCATCAATACGATACGCTCTATTTTTGGCAGGATTGCTGATTCACGATCGATGGCGGTGCCGATGTTTGTCAGTGGGCCCGTCGGTACCAGCGTGATTGAATCGTCCTCGGCAGCCAGCAGAGTCTCAATGATGAACTCGACCGCATGTCCTGCCTGCAGCGGCGTCTGCGGTTCAAATACGTCAATTCCGTCAACCCCGGTTTCGCCATGGATGTATTCCGCTGTTCGAAGCGGTTGCCGCATCGGTTTGTCGCAACCCGCGTAGACAGGTACCTCAGTCTCGGCAATATCACACATCATGCGCGCATTGCGATGCGTCAGGTCGAGCGGCACATTGCCGCCGACAGTCGTGATGCCGAGCACATCGAGCTCAGGGGAGGCAAACGCGAGAAACAGGGCAACGGCGTCATCCTGCCCGGGGTCGCAATCGATAATGATCTTGCGGGTCACGAGGTCAGAACGTCAGCAT
>WTCH01000148.1 GCA_013138675.1 Woeseiaceae bacterium
GCGTTTGCGATCGCAGCCGCTATCTTCTGGGTATGGCCACACCGAGCAAAACATGAAGCAGTCGGCCCGGTTTTGGGCATTCTTCTCGCGTTTCACGCGCTCGTAGCTGTCGCATTTGCGATTCAAGGAAATCAATTTCCGTTTGTGATTGTGCACGGAGTAATGGCGGCGCTCGCTATCTATCTTTACTTGCAGCGAACCAAGTGGTGTGCGCAGTAGCCGGATGGATATTGGCTAGCGACTTTCGGGTTATGTCCGCTTCTGGCCGAAACCAGCCGGTCGGGTTTCCGGGATCAGACATGTTTGAATGTCCGCTATTTGGGAAAGCGGACATTCCGACGCGGGCCGTCTGAAATCCCATTTCGACGTCACTCGAAAACGTTACACCGTCAGCAAACGGACCTACCGGACCGGACACCGTTACTGACGTGACATAGTGCAACGTGAGCTGCCAAAAACCGGGTTGAAACCAGCCCCAGAACTTCTCAATGTCCACCCAAATCGGAGCTGATGCTGAATCAGATGAGGCTTCGTACTGCGATAATCAACACCCAGAGGGGCGTGACCGCTTTACCCCCCAAAACAGACATCTAGCTAATATTGGTCTGAGAGGCTACTTTTGACCCAAAGCGGACACTTGACCCAAAGCGGTCGTTTCATCAATCGCCAGTGAGGGGCCCGAAATGAAGAAGATACTTGCTTTCTTAATCCTCTTTTCCACGTCCGCAGCCGCCGACCACCGACCGGAATTTCAGTCCCTGATCGACGAGCCCGCGAACATGCTCGATATTGCGATGATGCGACTGGAAGATTTCATTATCTGGACTAAGCCATACATGGCAGGCGAATATCACATCGCCGCTGAAACTGACAAGCAGCGCCACATCGATATCAACGCCTACTACTCAGAGGACGACGGCGTGATTCAAGTCTCCGCGTCGTTAATGGATCTACAATCTACACGCGACCAAATGGAAGCAGGATGCCGCCGAGTTCTGAACATGATGAGGATTAACATCAGTAAAGGATTGGGCGGTATCTTCTCGCATGTTGACGGTTCCTTTCGCCCGTCCGCGAATGGTCAGCCCGCAGATCTTTTCGGGATGATTGAATTGAGCTGCCATGTGTCCGGGAGTAGCTCGACAGATCGTCGATTCAGTGGCGCGATGCCTCTTCGTCTTGGTGAGAAGATGGAGATTCTTACAACCGACTAACGACCTTCGAAGAGACTCGGCTTCTAGTTCACATATTGGGCCGCGCCTCGACCGGCCGCTCTTGGCCGTTAGCAGCCTGTCCAAACCTATGAATGTTGGTCATTTGAATGACCGCTTTCGGTGAAAGCAGACGTTGCGGGATTCTTCGTCCTACGTTAGAGCTCGTCCAGCCACTCGGTCAGGCGTTGAGACTGGAACGCATAGAACGGGTTGTGTCGAATGCGCAGAAAAAAGTCGGGGTCTAATAGCAGCACCTCGCGCTCGCCGCGTGGTGCCAGCGCGCCGAGAACGACCGTGGACTCATTGGTGACTGAACCGTTGCCGTACAGTACGTCGTCTGGGCGAAACGGAATGGCGATGTGCGATAGCGA
The DNA here is from genome assembly GCA_013138675.1 of Woeseiaceae bacterium. Lineage (GTDB taxonomy): Bacteria > Pseudomonadota > Gammaproteobacteria > Steroidobacterales > Woeseiaceae > UBA1847. The sequence goes on from WTCH01000148.1 coordinate 1,586, forward strand.
GTAAATTTCAGTTGGCCATCGCAATTTCGTTTCTTCAACCAATGCCTCAGTTTCGCCGGCGGCCAAAGTCTGCACGGCAATGGCATTGTTAGAGGGGTCCCGGTTCTTGAGAATGGTTACACCAAAGTCCAAAGGCACCCGTGCAGTGAAAAAGTCGATCGGTGCGTCCGGAACCTCCTGCATCAATTGCAGCATCGTACTGTTGCGATTTACGTCGTAAAGCACGAGCTCGCTTCCGTTGGGTGGCAACCTGTCATACACCGTCGACACGATGGCCGTTGCGCCGACCGTATTATCAACGATCGATTGAAACGTCAGCACAGGCGGCATGTTTGCGGCCTTGTCCGGATCGGCGAATGCATCGTATACGCGACTCGACAGCTTATGAACTTCCCAGGCCGCCCGCTTGGGAAAGGACGTGAACTTGAACGGATCAACCTCGGGAAGAACCTGCAGCCACTTGAATTGTTCGAAGTAGGGTACCCAGGAGAGTGCTGCGTGCCAGTTCATCACGACGGCGGCCGATGTAATGGCAATGCCGGGTGACATCAGCACGAGACCGTTCGGGCACGCAAGCTCGTCGGTGCTGGCGCAATGGAGTGCGTAGTCCACGGCCAACAGGCCACCGTTGGAATAGCCAACGAGCAACAGTGATTCGTCCGCACCCGGTACCTGCATTGCCCGTCGAATCGCTATGCGCACGGCCGCAGTCCAGTCCTCCCAGCGCACCTGCAACAGGCCGCTGACCGCAAATCCATGGCCCGGCATACGCATCGCGACCACGTTGTAGCCCGCGCCGGCCAGTGTCTGAGCGGTGGCCAGCATGGAATACGGCGAATCGGTCAGGCCGTGCAGCAATACGGCAACACCACGTGGGGACGGCACCCTTAACTCGTAGGAGTGGTTCCAGTTGCCGTCGAATTTGTCAGGGTGAACAAGGCTGTTGGCGAAGTAACGATCCGCCGGGCTGTCGGGGCGCGAGTGGCTGGGAATTTTCTCCTCGAGCTCTGCCGCGAGATTGTCCTCGATAGCCAGGTAGGTCGCCCAGTCGGTGTCGCTTTCCATCGATGCGTCGAATTCTTCGACGAACTCGATGCGATGCTCCGGGCCGAGCTGGGGCATTGTCCGTGCGTCGAACGCCCGCCCGAAATAAATCGTCAGCACCAATACGGCCAGCACCGTGGCCAGCCATCGACCTGCAATGAACACGGTACGCATCTACTGGCTCATCAATTCTTTCATTCTTGAGAGTTGCATGGTTTCTTCGACGAGCTTGCCGTCGTGATAGAACATGATGAGTTCCAGCGGAACGCTGTTCCAGGCGAGCTGGGCGACATTGTCCGGACTGATGCTATGCCGGCCCAGGGTTTTCTCAGTCGGCCAATCCACCGACGGGAAGGAAATGTAGGCGAGCTCCGAGCAAACGATCTTGTCCGTGGTGTCGACGTCAAAGTTGAAGTCGTATTTCTTGCCTAACTGGCGAAACGCCATTAGTAGCGCTTCCTTCTTCAATTCCGGCGCGTCGTTCTCGTCGAATACGGGGCGCAGGATGGCGATGTCGTCCACATTGATGAAGTGTTCCAGCGTGTTCAGTTGAACGCCGTCCCGTAATGCCTCGATGATTTGCTGCTGGTCTTTTGAATCCGGATCGGAATCGGTGCTGAGCTGATCGGCATACTGTTGAATCAGCAACTCGTCCCAGACACCGGCATCAATAAGCTCCGCCTTGGTTCCTGTCCATATCGCGACGTGCCCGAAATGTCCGGGAATCAATTTATCGGTGAGTCGAAACGGCGTCTTCTCGAGAATGATGTCGAGCGGCTGGAGGATGGACTTGATATTGCGCATGGCCTCTTCATCGCCATGCAACTTGCCTTTCCTGGACTCGTACATGCCGAT
>WTCH01000358.1 GCA_013138675.1 Woeseiaceae bacterium
CGGCGCCGCGGTCATAATCCGCCCGGATTTTGCTGGCCGAAGAGCAAGCTGACATCGTGAAAGCCAGCAGCAGGCAGCCACCAATTGCGAAGAGAGGCCTTGTAGTCGATAGATTCATTTTTTTCGCTCCGGTTTGTCGGCGAACAATAGTACGGAATTCCGTATCTGGCGCGCCTCAGTATAAGATACTCAGATGAGGGAAATCATACAGCAATTGACGGATATTCTTGGGTCCGAATGTGTCGTGGGCAGTGATCACCTGTATAACCGCGCAACGTCCTACTGGGACTCGTCACCCACGGAGGCAATGGCACTATTACGCCCGGGGTCGACGGAACAACTTAGCGCGATCATGAAGATCTGCCACGAGCATGGCCAAAGCGTCGTGATGCAAGGTGGTTTGACCGGAATTGTGGAGGGTGCGCTTTCGACACCCAACGACATCATCATCTCGCTTGAACGCATGAACAAAATAGAGTCCGTCGATGTGCTCGATGGTGTTGCCGTCATTCAGGCTGGCGCGGTCCTGCAGACGGTTCAGGAAGAGCTCGCCGCACAGGGATTCCTTTTTCCGCTGGATTTCGGCGCACGCGGCAGCGCCACTATCGGCGGCGCGACAGCAACAAACGCTGGCGGCCTCAATGTATTGAGATACGGCATGATGCGCAATCTTGTGCTGGGTCTCGAAGCGGTACTTGCCGACGGCACTGTCATGTCATCGATGAACACGATGCTGAAGAACAACACGGGCTACGATCTTAAGCAGCTCTTCATCGGCAGCGAGGGCACGCTCGGCGTTGTGACGCGCGTTGTCGTAAAGCTGTCGCCGCTGACGTCGAGTCGTCAGACGGCGATGCTCGCGATGAACTCCTTCGATGCCGTCGTCCGGGTATTGCAGACAATGCGGACCGACCTGGCCGGTACGCTGAGTGCCTATGAGGTCATGTGGAATAACTATTTCACCGCTGTAACCGGGGAGGGTGGACACGTTGCGCCACTCGCTCGCGACCATCCTTTCTACGTCCTTGCCGAAGCCGAAGGATCGGATCCGGAAGCCGATGATCAGCGTTTCCAGCGACTACTTGAGCAGGCGCACGTGAGTGGGGACATTGTCGATGCGGTTGTGCCCAAATCGGAATCGGAGCGAGACGCACTTTGGGCTATCCGCGAGCAATTTGAGGTGGCGCAACCTGCCTATCTGTATGACGTCAGTTTGCCGATGAAGGCGATGAGTTCCTACGTCGACAAACTTGAGCTCGGGCTTAGTGCCTGGCGTTCAGATGCTGAATGCAATGTTTTCGGGCACATCGCTGACGGCAACCTGCACATTTTCGTCAAACCCTATGATGACGGCGCTCATCACGCGGACAGCGACGAAATCGTCTACGGCTGCCTTGAAGGGCTTGGTGGCTCAATTTCTGCCGAGCACGGCATTGGTATCGAGAAAAAACACTGGCTGGGCGAGACGCGTTCCCCAGCTGAAATTCAGATGATGCGCAGCCTGAAAAATTTGCTGGATCCCAAGAATGTCCTCAATCCCGGCAAGGTAATTGATTAATACGTAAATCCCCAAATAGCAAAGATCGCCGAGACGTACCATTGTGCGGTAATCGTGTTGGCGTATGAAAACGCCGTCTGAAATCTCAACAGGTCTGTTTCATGCAGATGCGACAACTCAGCGCTCAGGATGCGGCCTTTCTCTACCTTGAAAGCCGCGGGGCGCACCTGCACCTGACGTCCCTGAATATCTACGATCAGTCCACGGCGCCTGGCGGCAAGGTGAGCCACAAAGATATCCTCAGGTACGTTGAAAGCCGGCTGCACACGTCGCCCATATACCGCCAAAAGCTGGTATCGCTGCCGTTCAGCGTCGACTATCCCTACTGGGTGGATGACGAGCAGTTCGATCTCGAGTTTCACATTCGCCACATCGCGCTACCTGAACCGCGCGACTGGCGGCAACTGTGCATACTCGTCGCACGAATTCACTCGCGCCGCCTGGATCTGACCCGCCCGCCGTGGGAAATGTATGTCGTAGAAGGGCTCGACAACATCCCCGGAATTCCCGAAGGTGCTTTCGCGATTATTGCTAAATATCACCATGCGGCAATCGATGGAGTGTCCGGCCAGGAGATTATGAGCGGTCTGCACAGCACGACACCAGAATTCGAGTCCGAGCCCGAAGTCGACGATTGGGAAGCTCAGACTGAACCCTCCTGGCTCGGCCTGTTGACGCGTGCCGCGGTCAATAATATTCGCCAGCCATTTCAACTGGCGAAGGCCGTCTCGGCAACCCTGCCGGGGATCAGCCAGGCTCTGCTCAGGGGCGAGTTGCCGGAGATCACGCCGGACAATGATGTGCCAGAGACCCGATTCAATGGGGAGGTCTCGCCACACCGCGTATTCGAGGGCCAGACGTTCAAGCTGAAAGAGCTTGCCGCGATCAGGGGGGCTGTCCCTGGTGCCACGGTCAACGATGTGGTGCTTGCCATCTGTGGTGGAGCGCTACGCGCATACCTTCTGGATAAAGGCGAGCTTCCCGAGGAATCCCTGGTTGCGATGGCGCCGATCAACACGCGGATCACCGCAGAGGAGGGAACAGGCGGCAACAAGCTTGCGATGATGTTAGTGCCGATCCACACAGAAGTCGCAAATCCGCTCGCGCGTTTGCGGGCGGTCGTCGAGGCAACCAGGAACGCCAAGGAAACCCGCAACGCTATCGGTGCCAGGCAGATGACGGATCTCACGCAGCATATTCCGTCAGCCACGAACGCACTGGCCGGTCGATTGATTACCGGGCTTGGATTAGGCCATCGCGCGATACGCATATGCAACTGCACGATCACCAATGTTCCGGGACCGCAGCAACCGCTGTATTTCAACGGCGCGAAACTATTAAAGATGACGGGCAGTGCGCCGATCATCGATGGCATGGGCCTGATCATTACCGCGATCAGCTACAACGGCGAGATCATCTTCTCATTCACGGCTTGTCGGGAAATGACGCCGGACCCTGAAAAACTCGCGACCTTTGCCCTGAAGTCATTCAAGGCATTGCGAAAGGCTGCCACGGCTACTTGACGCTGCGCAGCTTCACCTCTTCTTTGTCAGCCTGGCCGAGATTCTTGAGAAACAGTCGACGAATCTCGTCGGCGTGCTCGTGCACGGTCGCGGCCGTCCAGTTGTCCGTCGCAATAGGGGGTAGCACTTTGACATCGATCTTTGCGGGCCGAATGATCGCACCGGTCTTGGGCATGGAGTCGGACGAGTTCGCAATCACGATCGGTATGACAGGCACCCCGGCTTGCATTGCAATGTGGAATGCTCCCATCTTGAACTCGCCCAGCTTGTAGCCGAGGCTGCGCTGTCCCTCAGGCGCGATTGCGATGGAGATACCTTCCTTGAGGCGTCTGACCGCCGGTTTCAGGGCATCGATCGCCTGGTCGTGATTGCCGCGATCGATGAACATCGTGCCCACCGCACCGAGAATCGTGCCGACCAGGGGATTCGATTGCATTTCTGTTTTGACCACGCCTGAAAAATTGCGCCGCAACAGGCGTGCGAGGATCAATGCATCCGTCGCGCTTTGATGATTGAAGACGAATACGGCTGGCCGGTCTGACCACAAGTGCTCTTCGCCTTCGGTCGCGACCTGCAGCCCGGCCGCCCCGCTGCCAAAATCACCCCAGATGGGGATTGCAGTATTGATGAGTTCCCGCCTGGACTGGTTCAGGAACCAGCCGGGCAATCCGGCCAGGAACGAGCCGAAGAAACCGCCGAAGACGAGTCCGGTCCTGGCGACGTCCCAGAAGCCTGGCAGACCGCGGCTGGCGAAGCTCTGCACCGGCCATCCCTCGCGTCGCGCCTTGCTCTGCAATTCCGCGTCGGGATTCACTGGCCGCGGAAAACCGACGTCCTCGAGCAGCGGGATATCTTCGCCACCGTCCGTATAGAAGTAGCTCTTGCCGAGGTTGATACCATTATCTTCGGCGAAACTCCGTGCGGCCTCGAGCTTGCCCTTGCCGTAACACAGGGGTGGTAGCAGATTGCCCGTCAGGGCGCCGTTTTCTACCTCGAGATGGTTGCAAAGCACGTGCTTGATGCCGAGCTCGGCAGCAATGTGCCGCACCTGGTACTGCGTCGCCGACGATACGATGACGACGGTGTGTCCTTTCGCGACGTGGGCTTCGACCAGTGCCCGGGATTCCGGATAAATATTGCCTGACAGGTCGTTCTTGTAGACCTGCTCTGAGGTGTCCACCATCAGACTGTCTGAAATGCCGCGCAGGCTCGCCGCTGTCTGCGCCATAATGTCGGGAAAATCGCTCAGCTTCAGGCCATATTCCCAGCCGGCAGCTAGTTGTGTGATCGCCTCACGAGGAGGCATGTCACCGCTCAATACACGCTGGCGCAAGAAGGAAAGAACCGAGAATCCGGCGATCAACGTACCGTCGAAATCAAAGAACGCAGCGGTCGTGCGTCCACCCCTTGATTGGTCAACGTCGGCAGTGACATGTGCATAGTGTTTCATTGTTCGCCCTTGAAAAGAGACACAGCTGCGTTTCTCAGCGTTCTGAAGTAAACACCTGCGGCTTGGCTGCTTGCTTCTATCGCTGTGGTACCGACAAATCCGGCATACCGCGCTTGCAAAGCGAGCGTGGACGCCAGGCCGCGTCCGTCGAATGATTTGTCCGTCACCACGCTAAATTCACGCGTGAGCAAGTCGCCATGCCGCTGCAGCAAGTTCCACATCTCTGCAATGCCGGTCTCGAGCGCATCGGCGCTGAGAATCATATTGTCGAGTTGCAGAAAACCGAAGCGTGTCATTTGCCGCGACAGCTGGTCCGCACGATTAGCGAAGTACTCATAAAGCACGCGGTAATCACGCTGTACCGTCGGTCCAAACAGCGGGTCTTGCTTGGCTTCCAGGCTCATGTCCATCGCATGCCAGTCCCTGTTAGCAAGGCATTGAATCGCAGCAGGAAACAGTTCGTTTTCCTCGAACTCGATGTGCTGCCGAAGCCTGCCGATGTATTTGTTGGTGGTAGCACGCACAGCGTCTGCCGCTTTGGGGGTCTTTTGCCGGGCCGCGGTGTCCAACAGTTTCTGGATCCTGGCCGTTTCCCTGTGCATCGCGTTATGGTCTTTTCGCAGGTGAGCCACGTCTTTGGCTCTGTCGGGATTGCGCTGTACCAGCTTGTCGAACATCAGGTCTTCGGTCGGGTGGTGCACGACGTCGGTGTATTCGTGCATGTAATGCACGATGTCCTGAATCAGGAAAAAATCGGCTGCCGCGGTAAGCTCTGTCGCGTTCAGTTGTTCTTCCAGCGTTTCGAGCAACAGCGTCAAATACCGGTGTTCGTCTCTGAGGGTAACGATTGCGTCAGGGAGCCTTACTGTCGGGACAGCCACTATCCGGACTCCGCGAGTGTGGTGATGTCGGTGCTAGCTACGTCACTGTCTTGTTCCGGGTAGAGCCTCGAAACGACAAACTGCAGGCTTTCCGAATAGTAGTTATAAGGATCGAAAATCTGCCAGTCGTCGCGGTCCTGCACGAGCCGGTCGGCGATCGCGAGCAGCACCCAGGGATTGACGGACATGCCAATGTGCGAAGACAACACCCTGAGGTTTTCTCTCGGTGCTGAGTTGTCGCTCTGTTCGACGATGTACTGCGGGATGATGGACGACGCTTCGTCAACAACACCATCCAGAGGACTGTGTATCGAAACACAGGGTAAAGCCGGCCGGTCTGCGTCCCAATGCAGCAGCCCCGAGCGACCCGCAAGTTCAGCATGCGACTGCCGGTTCATCCAGTAGCCAAAGGTGCTGACAACACGATTGACGTGTGTTGTCAGGTAAGGGTGAAAGGACGGCGAGCCGAGCATGATGACGCGGTCGACAAGGTCGGGCATTTGCAGCGCAAGTTCCCTGGCATAGACGCCACCGAGGCTCTGTCCGATCAGGGAAACCGGTGCCGAGTGCTCGTCTGCGAGTTTCTGAATCGTGCCGCCGACCTCAACGATCATGTTATCGAGTTGCTCGCCCCAGCTTGTTTCCTGTGGGCCAAGATTGCGGCCAAGGCCCCAGCTCTGGGCCTCGAAACCGTGCCGATTGAGGTAGCGATTAAGCCGTAGCAGCGTGTTGCCCGATGCCAGAAAGCCAGGAAATGTGATTACCGGCCGATTACCACCGCCATGCGGCGTGACTTTGTTCCAGATACAGCTGCTGAGCATTCCAACTGCCAGCTCTCCTCTCGCACCGAGCAGGTCCATCTGGAGCTTGAATAAATCAGTCAGCATCGTCGTCGCGGCCGCAGTTTGGCCAGCCTGGTTCAGGTTCATCGGTATCAATGGCAATTACAATACGGATATTGCGCATTTTTCCGGCCCCCATTGCCGCCCATAATGGACCCGTCGTGAACAGCGGAATCGACAGATGAACGAGCGGCTCAAATCCGGCGCAGCTACGCGCCAGAGAATTCTTGTGGCTTCGTTGCTGCTGTTCAACGAACAGGGCGAGCCCAAGACGACAACCAATGCCATTGCGAATGAAGTCGACATCAGCCCTGGAAATCTGCATTACCACTTCCACAGGAAATCTGACCTGGTTGACGCCCTGCTAGCGGGGTTTCGGGTAGATGCGAGGCGCGTGCTTCAGCCGTCAGATTCGAACCAGGCTTCGCTCGAGAATTTCTGGATGTTCCTCTACCTTCTCCTTGAACTAACTGCGGCATACCGCTTCCTTTTCCGCGACATGGAGTCCCTGACTGTCGAATACCCCAAAGTCGGCAAGGCGATGCAGCATTTTGCGAAGGGGCTTGCCGCTGCATTTGAATTTCACCTGCAGACCCTGGTAGACGGTCGTATTCTCAGCCCTGGCAGCGAAGAAATGCATGTCGTTGCCAGGGATCTCGCGGTCATCGCACTTTTCTCGCAACGTTTCGATGCACTCATCGACGCATCGTCCGCTGCCGACGTGTCGTCACTGCGCATCGCCCGGTCAATTCTCAATGTATTGAAGCCATTCGTCGCCGAAGGCGCCGCTGAGCACCTGGATGAATTGGCCAGCCACTACGAAGCGTCTGGCTAGCTGCTCAAGCTCTTCTGAAACTTCCTGAAAGACGCCTGATATTTATCGCGTGCGATTTCGCCGTCTTTCACTAATTCGTCAAACTTGTCGCCGACGTCGGTCTGGATAGTCGAGACTAATCCCAGGCTTGCCAGGAAAACCTTGTTTGCGATGACAAACGGCTGTCCGATCATGCTGTCTTCCAGCATCTCAAATACAGATTTGTCTGGTTTTTTCCGCGTAGCTACTTTTTTCTTCGCTACTTTCTTTTCTGCCATGGTCCTACTCCTTGATTACTTCTTTCTCTTTCACTTCGACCGTTACTTTCGTCGCCGGCTTTGCCGCAGCTTTCGGTTTTGCGGCCGAACGAGCTGTCTTACGCGTCGTCATTGCTTTGCCGTCAAGTTCCTTCAGGATCTTGTTCAGCTTCCTGTTGAGCATGTCGATGTCTTTCTTGGTCGGTACGTTTAGCCGTTCCATCGCATCTGCGACCCGTGAGTCGAAAACGTCGTGCAGCTTGTCGAGTTTCGACGTGTCGCGTACCTGGTCAATAAGCCCGGTCGCTTTCGACTGCGCGTCGCTGGTCATGCCACGAATTGCATCCTGCACGTCGTCGATCAGGGATTCGGTCTTCTTGGATGTCTTGTCACGAAAGTCCTCACCCTCTTTGACGAGCGTGTCGAAGGTCTTCACGCCCAGTTCTTGCGCATTTGACAGCGCACCGAGTCCAGCCAGGAACACATGTTCGAACTGTTCCGCAATCTCGCCGATTTTCGAGCCGCTATCTCTTTGTTTTGTTGCATGTTTTACTGCAGTCATTGCCCTCTCCTAAGAGTCGTATTCCTGCCATGATCAGAAGCGTAGCTGCTAGGATTAGGGTGTTCACACTAGAACGTGACGGAATTTCGACGCATTCATGAAAATCAGACGTAGCCACGATTTGGGGCTGGAGGAAGCCAGGAACCGGGTCGACCGCATGGCCGAGCAGCTCGGGAAGCAGTACTCAGTGACGTCGAGCTGGAGTGGTGATCATGTCGTCGTACAGGGTAACGGCGTCAACGGCAGGATCGTCGTCGCACATGAGTATGTTGAGGCACAAATCCAGCTCGGTATTCCGCTAGCGATCATGGAGAGCCAGATCCGAGCAGGAATCGAAGCCGTAATCGATGAGCACTTCGGGCATGCCTCGACGTGAGTGGCCTGGTCTAGATTCGTTCGAATTTCGCCGTGAAGTGACGCAGGAACTTTGGCGCTTCGACAATGCGCATGCCGCGAACGTCGTTGCGGCGCTCCCACACCTGGCCGATTGCCTCGAGCACGTAATCCATATGGCTTTGCGTGTAAACGCGCCGTGGAATCGCAAGCCGTAGCAGCTCGAGGCGGGCAGGTTTCTCTTCGCCCGTGTGCGGGTCGAGTCCGAACATGACAGTGCCAATCTCGACACCGCGAATGCCACCTTCAATGTACAGTTCGACTGCAAGTGCCTGGCCCGGGTATTGCAGCGGGTCGATGTGCGGCAGAAAGCGGGCCGCGTCGAGGTACACGGCGTGGCCGCCCGCCGGTGCGACGACCGGAATCCCGGCTTTCAGAAGCCGGTCAACCACATAACGCGTCGAGTCGAGACGATAGTTGAGGTAATTCTCGTCGAGAATTTCGCACAGGCCAACCGCAATCGCGTCGAGGTCACGCCCGGCCAATCCGCCGTAAGTCGGAAAGCCTTCAGTCAAAATCAGGATATTACGTTCGCGGTGTGCAAGTTCCGCATCATTGGTGCACAGGAATCCACCAATATTGGCGAACGCGTCTTTCTTGGCCGACATGGTGCAGCCATCAGCGTAGCTAAAGATCTCTCGAGCAATATCGATCGTCGCTGTGTTCTCGAATCCCGGTTCGCGACGTTTGATGAACTGAGAGTTCTCGGCAAATCGGCAGGCATCGATATAGAAAGGAATGCCGGCGGCCTTCGCGACACGGCAAATCTCACGAATATTTGCCATTGAGACAGGCTGTCCGCCACCAGAGTTGTTGGTAATGGTCACCATGATCAGCGGGATCTTTTCAGGTCCATGCTCGGCAACGACTTTCTCGAGTGCAGCGATGTCCATATTGCCCTTGAAGGGATAGTCGGAGTCGATATCGCCGGCTTCGGCACAGGGCAGGTCGAGCGCCACGCCACCCTTGTATTCGACGTTTGCACGGGTCGTGTCGAAGTGGGTGTTGTTCGGCACAATAAAGCCGGGCTGTACCATCACTCCAAACAGAATGTGTTCTGCCGCACGCCCCTGATGCGTCGGGATAACCTGCTCGAATCCGAAGATGTCCTTCACGGTGTCGCGGAAGCGATACCAGCTGCGCGCGCCCGCGTAGGACTCGTCGCCGCGCATCATCGCAGCCCAGGCCTCGGCCGACATCGCACTCGTGCCTGAGTCAGTGAGCAGGTCGATGATGACGTCTTCTGCCGCTAACAGGAATGGGTTGAAGTGCGCGTTCTCGATTAGCTGTTCGCGCTCGTCACGCGTGGTCAGCTTGATCGGCTCGACCATCTTGATGCGAAAGGGCTCGATAATGGTTTTCATGAATCGCCTCGTGAGTCGATTTGTTCGAAGCGGGCCTGGAAGAAGCGCAGTACTTCAGGCTCATACGTGAAGCGAAGGCCCTTGATCTCGTCCCTGCGTTCCATCACTTCCTCGACGGCGCCGACGGTCACATCCATATGTGCCTGTGTGTAGACGCGACGCGGAATGGTCAGGCGCACGAGTTCGAGATTCGGTTTGCGGTTCTCGCCCGTAGCCTTGTCGCGCCCCGCCGAAACGATACCTCGCTCCATGGAGCGCACGCCTGACTCGACGTACAAGGCAGCGGACAAGGCCTGCGCCGGGAGGTGTTCCTGCGGGATGTCCGGTAGCATTTTTGTCGCATTGAGAAATACGGCATGGCCGCCGATCGGATTGACGATGGGGATGCCAGCTTCCCTCAGGCGGCGGCCGAGATACTGAACCTGTCCGACGCGCGCGTGTATGTGTTCGTCCTGCACGCTTTCGGTAATACCGATGGCGAGTGCTTCCATGTCCCGCCCGGCCATACCGCCATAGGTGTGCAGGCCTTCATAGACAACAACGAGCCCACAGGCTTTCTCGTAGAACTTCGCATCGTTCATCGCGAGGAAGCCACCGATGTTGACCATTGCGTCTTTCTTCGATGACATCGTTGCCGCGTCGGTGAGCGAGCAAATCTCGTACACGATCTCCTTGATCGATTTATCCAGGTAGCCTTCCTCGCGCTGTTGAATGAAATGCGCATTCTCGGCAACCCGGGTCATGTCATGGACCAACATGATGTCGTGCTTGTCGCACCATGCTCGGATCTGTTTCAGGTTAGCCATCGAAATGGGCTGGCCGCCTGCCATGTTGACGCAGGTTGCGATGCAGACGTACGGAATTTTGTCGGCGCCTACTTCGTCGACGAGTGCATTCAGCTTGTCGAAGTCGACGTTACCCTTGAAGGGATGCTCAGAGTCGGCGTCGTGCGCTTCATCGATGATGACATCAACAAACGTTGCACCGGCCAATTCCTGGTGCAGGCGTGTGGTGGTGAAGTACATGTTGCCCGGTACGTAGTCGCCCGGCGAAATCAGGATTTGGCTCAGAATGTTTTCGGCGCCGCGGCCCTGGTGGCAAGGAACCATGTACTTGTAGCTGTAGTACTCCTCGACTGTATCGCGCAAGCGATAAAAATTGCGGCTGCCCGCGTAGGCTTCATCGCCCATCATGATGCCGGCCCATTGCCGGTCGCTCATCGCGCCCACACCAGAGTCGGTCAGCAGGTCGATATAGACATCTTCAGAGCGCAGCAGGAAGGTGTTGTAGCCGGCTTCGCGAATCGCGTTGAGACGTTCCTCGCGGCTGGTCATCTTGATCAGCTCGACCATCTTTATTTTGTAGGGTTCGGCCCAGTTTCTGGTCGTCATATCTCCACCTCATAGGTTGTGCACGGTGGCATTTCATCCCTCGCCAGCCCGGAGCTGGCGAGTGGCCGTGGAGAAATAGTAGAACCTGGGTCGGAGCGCACCAATACGTAAAAGTACGGCGCACCCGTAAGTAAGTGCTAGTGACTTTGCTGCCTGTGCTCAGCCTGGTGGGCCGCGAACTCCTCGGCACTGATGCTGCCGTCGTCATCCGTATCGATGTCCTCGAACGTCGGCGCATTGGCCAGGCCCTTCATCTGCCGGCCTTCCTGGGCGTGCTTTGTAATCCTCTCGGCACGCGCGCTGTAGAACTCCTCGGAGACGATCTTGCCGTCGCCATCCAGGTCAAAATCCGTGAATGACGGCATATTCATGCCTTTTCCTTTGCCCATTCCCGGATCCTCGTTCTGCGCTGATACAGGGGTAGACAGTACAAATGCCGCTGCCGTCACCGCTGCCAGAACTGCGAAAGTGATTTTTCTCATTATTCCTGCTCCTCACCATTCTTCTGATTCGAAAGGCCTATCAGCACAAATGCTGATAGGCCGCACTGTTTTGTGGTTGCTACCATTAGTGGCCATCATGAGGTCGCAGTGTTTCCACCGGATTTCCGGAACGATTGAAATTGTTACAAGTTGTTTCCAATGAACGCTGACAGTCCGAACAAACAAACGATTGATTCACACCTGCTGGTCGTGGACGACGATGTCGGTATCCGTGAGCTGCTGTCACGCTACCTGTCTGAGCAGGGATTCAGTGTCACCGCGGTAGAGGATGGCGAGGCCATGGATGCCTGGTTGGCAGACAACACTCCCGACCTGGTCATCCTGGATCTGATGCTGCCGGGCGAAGACGGTTTGTCGCTTGCACGACGCCTGCGCAGCGAGCACCAGCTGCCCATTATCATGATCTCGGCTCGTGGCGAGGAGATAGATCGAATTGTCGGTCTGGAGGTCGGGGCCGATGATTATCTTCCGAAGCCATTCAATCCGCGTGAACTCCTGGCTCGCATACGAGCGGTGCTACGACGTAATGCACCGATCACCGGCCCCGAGGCGGATGCGGGTGACAACTACACGTTCGGGCCATTCAGGCTCGAGCCAACAAAGCGAGTCCTGTATCGGAGTGACGCCGAAGTCGATTTATCGAGAGCAGAATTCGAACTTTTGCATGTGCTGGTCAAACATCCCAATCGAGTACTCAGCCGGGACTTCATCATGGAATGCCTGAGCGGCATCGACAGGGATCCGTACGACCGCAGTATCGATGTCCGGGTGACGCGACTGCGGCACAAGATCGAAGACGACCCGGCTCAGCCCAGGTACGTACGTACAGTTTGGGGAATCGGGTATCAGTTCACCCCTGAGGACTCGCCAACTTGAAACTGACACCGCGATCCCTGCTCGGGCGCACCGCCGTCACGATCTCGCTCACACTGGTGCTGTTCATGGTCATTTCCCTGGGCGCCGCGGTCTACTTTATTGCGATACCGATGGCCGAGCGGTCCGCCGACGATTTTGCCGCGGTGATCGTATCCGCCGCTCAGACCCTGGAGAGCTCACCGGGCGAATCGCACGAGGAACTAAAGCAGCACCTGCTGGAGAATCACGGACTGATAGTGACAACGCAAAGACCGGCCCTGGCCGAAAAGACCTTTGATGTGCCGTACTACATCTTCTTCCAGGAATCCCTGACCCAGCATGCAGGGCAGGAGCTCAAGATTATCGAGTCCGAGAGTGGACCGATTATCTGGGTGGACGTACCCACCGATGGGGCGATCATACGTATTGGATTCGACCGGGGCCGCCTCGGCACAAATCCTCCTGTTGTGTTGATTTTGGCGATAGGGGGCGGCGCTTTACTGACGTTGCTAGCAAGTTTCCTGGAGGTGCGCCGGGTTGTCGGGCCACTGGCGCGCATGTCTGATGCGGTTCAGGAAGTGGGTCGGGGCCACGCACCGCCTGTCCTGGGAGAGGATGGTCCGAAAGAAATCGCGGCCCTGGCGAAGGCATTCAATCATATGTCGTCCGACATTCAGGAGTTGTCTGAGAATCGGACCGTCATGGTCGCCGGCATTTCTCATGACTTGCGAACGCCGCTGACTCGCTTGGGACTTGCTGTCGAAATGCTGGGCGAGGATTCGGATCCGGAACTCGTCGCAGGAATACGTCGGGATCTGGCCGCAATGAAAAGCCTTATCGACCAGTTCCTGCAATTTACCCAGGACCTCGGTGACGGGCTCCCGGTGGAGCTCGACCTGGGACAGGTCCTCGAAGCTCATGCGGCGGACCTGCGACGTGAGGGCACCGAAGTCCAACTGAACAGTTGTGATCCGTGTCCGTATCTCGCCGATCCCGTGGCGTTGGACCGCTTGCTGGTCAACCTGATGGAAAACGCCGCGCACTACGGACGCGGCGCGAAGGTCAGTGTCGATCTGTATTGCGATGAAGCCGGGGTCTCAATTGAAATCAGCGATCGCGGGCCTGGCATTCCAAGCGACCAGGCAGAGGCCGTGTTTCGCCCATTCCATCGCCTCGAAACAGCCCGTGGCAGCAGAACCGGCGGTAGCGGACTTGGGCTTGCCATCGCCCGCCAGCTCGCGGACAAGCACGGTTGGTCTGTCGAACTATTGCCGCGAGAAGGCGGCGGGACGGTAGCGAAAGTGGTGCTGCCTATTGCCTCACGACCCTCTTGATCTTGATCCCTGCGCCCCAGTCGGGACTGCTGTCGGTTAACCCGGCGAGAGCGTAGAACTGGAATCGCCAGTTCTCGTTGAAGCGTCGCGATACAAATCCAGAAATTTCCTGAATCGAATCGTTGCCAGTGATCGCCGACTCGCGATAGTCAAAGAACAGTCCTGCACTCGTTTCGGGCGTGACTTTGTAATTGAAGCCAACCGACGTCATCAAGGCATCCTCGAGGTCTACCCCGCTCGGTTCGCCGCGGAGCTTGTATCCAACGGAGCCCAACAGCGTTAGCTGATCAAAGAATTTGTAAAAATCGGCCCGTAACGTGTAGTCGAGCTCGCCGCTGCCCAAGCCCTTATCGGCATCGGCCGTCCCGAACTTGACCTTGCCCGTCAAGTCCATGGCCAGTCCCAGTCGCCGACTATTGATCACGTCATAGACGGTAAAGCTGCCAATTATGTCGCCGAGGCCACTTTCGGTAGTGATTTCGCCTGTACCCGGCACTGGCTCACCACCAGGGCCCAAAATCACGGTTCCTTCTGGCGCGGTGACACTCAGGTAGGGTGCCGTGATGCGAAACTGCGTGCGACCATAATCAATGGTCGCTGTTAACGGAACATAAAGATCCTCAATGTCCACATCACCGCCGTAGCGACCGGTCGTATATTCCGTGCCCGCAGAGAAGGTAAATGTGGCGTTCTGGTCCTGGGCCAAAGCCGTCACGCTAGCAAGCATGACTGCACAACCAAGCAGACCTGAAAATTGAAACGACTTCGCGTTCATTGTGCTGTCCTTACTGGCTAGTGCGCTGGTAAAACGGGGCCGGATCAGATCCGGCCCCAACAAAAAGGAAGCGGGTAGGGGGGTTACCCGGCCTCCTCAACTTCGAGCCCTAGCGCGTGAGCTCTTTGGTTAATCCGATCCCGATGTTGCGCCTGGACTTTCTGATGCTCTCCTTCGGAATCACACAGTCGCAGCTGTTCGCGGTACTGGTTGCGTTCTTGCACGGTCATCAACTCGCTGCCGAAGACCGGTCCCTGGCCTGGAGGTACCAGGTCCTGTCCCTGCTGTAGCGCGCGTTCCTGCATCTTGTTCTCGTGCTGAGCCTGGAACTGCTTCATTTCGCCTTGTGTACCGGTCTGGCCAATTTGTGCGCGATAATGCTTGCGCTCCTGCGCCGTCATTAGTTCGTTACCGTAGATATCCTGGTCTTTGATATTCGACGGGTCCTGCATATTGGTGCGGTCTCGATCGCGATCCTGCTGAGCGTTTCCAGCGCGCGCCTGGTCCATGCCGCGATCCCTATCCATGCCACGATCGCGGTCCATGCCACGATCCCGATCTATTTGCTGGCCACGATCCGCGTTGCCACCGCCGCCGCCCTGGCCTTTGCCGGCAAAGGCTGTCGCGGATGTGAGCGCGAGCGCGAACGCCACCAGAATGCTGATTGGTGTTCTGTACCTCATGATGTGTTCCTCCTCTTCTCAGTAAGGATAAGAGTGGAGGAACAGTGTTACCGGGTGATTTCCGCAAGGGCTGACTTTGTTACATTGTGTTTCGAGTACGGGTCCGAAAGTGACCAGTCTCCGACACGTAAACGACTAGAATTGGTGGCCTCTATCAAAAGGAACGCACCATGGATTTTCAAATTTCTGCCCTTAGTGTGGATCAGTTCAGTCACCTGTTCGGAAAGGATAAAGAGGCGCTGGCGAAGCAAGGGGTCGAGCGGGTTATTGCGGACGGCAAGCCGGGCTATCCTTGTCGCGTGTCATTGCAGGATGCTGAGATTGGCGAAAAGGTGCTGCTACTGAACTTTGAACATCAACCGGCGCCAACACCGTACCGGTCAAGTCACGCGATTTACGTTCGTGAGCGGGCCAAGCAGGCCATGCCGGATAAGAATGAAGTCCCTGAAATGTTCAGGCATCGATTGCTTTCTGTTCGCGCCTTCGATGCGTCAGGGAGGATCATCGATGCGGATGTCGTCGACGGTGAGTGTCTTGAATCGTTGATGGAGGACATGCTGCGAAACGAATCAGCCGACTACCTTCACATACACAATGCCAAGCTCGGTTGCTACGTGGCGAATGTCGAGCGTTGCTAGATGGTGGAGCCGAGGAGGATCGAACTCCCGACCTCTGCGTTGCGAACGCAGCGCTCTCCCAGCTGAGCTACGGCCCCGAACCAGCGGCCAATATAGCCTGAATTTGGCCTGGCATCACGTTCCTCCATACAGCGAGGCAGCAGCATTGGCGTAGTCGACCGAGGCTTTGAGGATGATAAGAATTGCCGCGACTAATCCGGCGGTCTTCGCAGTGCTGTGTTCTCTGATTCGGATTATGTTAACCACGTAGTAAAAACTCCAATTTGAACTATGCTTGGGAGATAACAAAGATAAAGTCAAAACCGCCTAGGTCG
The DNA here is from genome assembly GCA_013138675.1 of Woeseiaceae bacterium. Taxonomy (GTDB): domain Bacteria; phylum Pseudomonadota; class Gammaproteobacteria; order Steroidobacterales; family Woeseiaceae; genus UBA1847. Next base: position 16,138 of record WTCH01000358.1, read on the forward strand.
AACAATGGTCAGGCTCTGAGCGAAAACCAGTGCGTATTGAGGATCTTGGAATGCAGGCAACGCCATTTCATGCGCGTGGCCAACCGGTAGTCTTTGTTCACTATCAAGCACAGCAAGCCGCTGACAAATTTCTCCAAAGGGTATTAGAAGACAACCGCGGTATTGGGATACTTTCTGGAATCGAGTCGTCTGGAAAGACAACCATCGTCAATCATTTTGTTCGAAATTTGCCGGCGAATATCCCTGTCGCCGTAGTCGATGCGACTGGAATCGTTGCAAGCGAACTGCTAGCAGCAATTCTGACGCAATTCGGCTGCGAGGGTCCGATTCAATTGACCGACGACCTGTTAAACCTGCTTAAGAAATTCGTCGTCCAGGACATACAGTCAAACCAGGCACCGTTGCTTGTATTGGAAAATATCAACAATTTGGATCTGATCGGGCTGCGCGTTCTTTGCGAGCTAGCCACACTGACCAATCATCAACGATTCGCGTTGCGGTTCATTCTAGTGAACAAACGTGCTTGTTCCCGCATCATTGATTCGCCGAAGATAGCCCCGATCCGTGCACGCCTGGTCGATACCTTTGAATTGGGGCCACTTACAGCAAGAGAGGCATTGAAATATCTACATGCGAAGCTGCGAGCAAGCGGCTTGGTTCACCCACATCGCATCTTGCCGATCGCCACATGCGTTGAATTGCACAGGGAATCCGGTGGTTGGCCGGGCGAACTGGATAGCCTGGTATTGCGTGCCATCGAGCAGGCAGATGGGTTGCCCATCCGGGGTGAGCATATCAACGCGCTCGCCGCTCAAGGGCCGCCAGATAGCGACGCGGACTCCTCGACAGCTGATCGAAATTTTGATCGGGACGTGCCAAAGCTTTTGGTTACGATGAACGGAAAATTGCTACAAGAATTCGGGGTGACACAACCGAAAGTGTCGATCGGTCGGGCGCGTCAAAATGATCTTGTCATGACGAATCAGTACGTAAGCAAATATCATGCCTTGTTGATCTTCAAGAACAGCACGATGATTCTAGTGGATCTCAAGAGTGCAAATGGAATCTACGTCAACTCGCGCCGTGTGCGCAGTGCAGTACTGCGGCATGATGATGTAATACAGATCGGCAACCACCGCATTAAGATTTTTCATCCGTCAAGCCGCGTGGGAGTCGCAAATTCGGAGCCCGATCATGCGGATACGTCAATACTGAAAACGGTTGCGGACATGCGCCGGGCAGTCACCAGGAAAATTCTGCCTTATGCGTCTACAAAACGGCGCAGGTCGAAATGAGTCGGACGTCCCTTCGCCGCTAGTTAAAATAACCGTCGTGACGCAAATACGCTCGGGCCCATTGTCTGACGCAATGGTTTTTCTGCCGCTTTGACATTCACGATATTATTCTCTTGCGTGTCAAGGCAAAACTCATTCACGAGTGAGGCGCGGCGAGAATACGATTGGACACAGGACTTACCTTCACCGAATGTTTCGTCGTTTTGCTTAGTATTTGTTTTAAGGCGCACCAAATTTCCTCCGTGAATTTGTCTCACTTCCCTTGCTAACAAACACGAGTCAGTGAGTCATTTGGTTCCGCCATTGTTAGACAATCGACCCGATTATGTGAAGCCAACCGATTGCTATTGGCTGAAAGCAGACGCTGGGCACGCCCTACAAATAGGGAGTCTCGTCGATGTCGAACTCGATCTCATCGCTAGCGCTCGAGGGTAGTTTCGCCATTTGCTCACGCAGCATCTCGACGTGCTCGGTCTCCTCGTCTCGAAGCTCGGTGAACAGTTCCCGGACATCGGAATCGGTGATGCCCGGCAAGGCCATGTCATAGAAGTCGTAGGCCTTCTTCTCAGCGGCGAGCCCAACCTCGAACGCCTGCATGGTGGACATGCCGCGTCGCGGCGCCCCCATGTCCGGGGCCTCGATGTCGTACAGGTCGTCTAGTGTCAGCCGCGCAGGGGCATCACCGAACATAGTTTTGCGCCGGGCCTCCAGTTCCTGGCCGTGTTTGGCCTCGTTCTCGGCCATCGTCGCGAAGAAGGCTCCAGCATCGTAACCGCCGCTGCGGCCGAGCTGGGATGCGAACATCTGGTAACGGTGGCACGCCTCCAACTCGATAAGCTTCGCGAGATCTAAGGCATCCATTAGGCTGAGCTTGGACAGGTCAAGACTGGTGGACATTTGGTTGACTCCTGTTTGTATTATTTGCGTCGTTGAGTCAGTCGTTTTTGGACTCTTGGGCGATTTGTGTCAATTGGGACTAACCCTTACCAAGCGATGTCCGTTCTTGGCCAAAAGCAGCCGGTCATTTTCTGGAATACAACTAGCGCTGCCCTTCGACCTGGATAATTCGCGGCACGCGTTTGTCGATACGAACCGCGGTCAACTGCCGTCCCCAGACACAACCTGTATCCAGGCTCACAAGATCGGGTAGTACGATCAAGCCGAGGGCAGACCAGTGACCGAACACAATTCGAGTTCCTGACCAGGCGGGATCCTCGAAGCCGTACCAGGGCACAAGATTCTTGCGAGCTCGATAAGGAGGGCCGCTGTGCGACATGTTCAGACGCATCTTGTTCGTCATCATGCGTATGCGTGTCAGGCAATTGATGATGAAGCGCAATCGCTTGTAGCCCTTTAAGCCCCCTGACCAATCGGTAGGCGTATTGCCGTACATTTTGCCGAGCAAGGATTTGTAATCGTCGCCGGTTAATTCAGTCTCAACCTCGGCTGCGCGAGCGAGTGTTTGCTGCGCTGTCCAATCCGGATGCGTCCCGGCATGCACCAATAGCGTGTCCATTGACTCGTCGTAGTGTGCGAGTGGCCGGTGGCGCAGCCAGTCGAGCAATTCATCACTGTCTTTTGCTTTAAGAATTTTCTGCAGTGAATCGAAGCGACCACCGTTCCTGACCTGCTTTGCTACGAGTGCCAACAGGTGCAGGTCGTGATTGCCCAGCACAGTGACGACCGAGTCGCCCAGCTTTTTCACGTAGCGAAGTGTCTTGAGCGACTTGGGACCGCGATTGACGAGGTCGCCGGTCAGCCAGAGCGTGTCTTTATCGGGATTGAAGCGAATTGCATCGAGCAACTCACGGAACGGGTCGTAACAACCCTGTATGTCCCCGATTGCGTAGACCGCCATGCTCGAATGACTACCTAGTGCAGGACGCCCGGAACCGCAAGCGTGAACGGCGCGATCGGCGCATCGAAATTCACACCGTTGTCGGCTTCCATGCGGTACAGGCCCTGCATCGCGCCTACTGGTGTTTCAAGAACCGCGCCCGACGAGTAGCGAAATTCCTCGCCCGGGTTCAGGTGTGGTTGCTCACCTACGACACCGTCACCGGTCACTTCCTGCACCTTGCCATTGGCATCCGTAATGATCCAGTGACGGCTGATCAGGCGTGCGGGGACATCACCGTTATTGGTGATCGTAATCGTGTACGCGAACACGTAACGATCGGAAGATGGCTCGGATTGCTCGTCCACGTAGTCGGTGGCGACCTGGATCCGAATGTCGCAGGTGTTTTCATCCATGTGGCTATTCTAACGTATTCGCCAGCTGGACATACTCTGCAATCGAGATCGCCTCCGGGCGCAGTCCCGGGTCGATACCAACAAACCTGAGCGTTTCCTCATCCACTACGTTGCGAAGTGAGTTGCGGATCGTCTTACGCCGCTGGCTAAACGCCTGGGCAACGAGGCCAGATAGACGTTTTTCATCGTTGATGTCGTAGGTTCCTGCGGGTAACGGCACGAGTCGTACGATGGCCGATGTCACGTCGGGCGGTGGATCAAAAGCACTGCGGTCGACTTCGAAGAGGGACTCGATGTCGAAGTGGCAGCCAAGCATGATGGTGAGCCTGCCATAAGTTTTACTGCCGGGTTCGGCGGCCATGCGATCGACGACTTCCTTTTGCAACATGAAATGCATGTCGACAATGTCTTCCTTGAACTCAAGCAGGTGAAACATCAGCGGCGTGGATATGTTGTAGGGCAGATTGCCAACGATGCGCAGGTTGGTGCCCAGTGAACCGAAATCGAATTTGAGCGCGTCTCCCTCGTGAATAATGACATTGCCCGCATCGGCGTAATCACGTCGGAGCGTGGCGGCAAGATCACGGTCGAGTTCGACGGCATGCAGAGTGCCGGCCAGCCGTGCGAGTGATTTGGTCATCGCGCCCTGGCCCGGGCCGATCTCCACGACAACATCGTCGCTACCTGCGCGGATCGCGTCGATGATCGCGCCGACCACGCCCGGATCGATGAGGAAGTGTTGGCCGAAGCGCTTTCTGGGACGGTGTGGGCTCATGCGGCGGCCAGCTCAGCGGCAAGCCGTATGGCGTGCAGCAGGCTGCCGTTGTCAGCCTGCCCGGTGCCGGCAAGGTCCAGAGCTGTACCGTGGTCGACAGATGTTCGAATGATGGGCAGGCCAAGCGTCACGTTGACGGCGTTTCCGAAACCGGCGTACTTGAGTACCGGCAATCCCTGGTCGTGATACATGGCGAGTACGGCGTCCTTGTGCCCGGCGGCGGGTGTAAATGCTGTATCAGCCGGCAACGGACCACGCACGTTGATTCCACGAGTGACAAACTCGTCAACGACCGGCGCAATGATGTCCGCGTCCTCGCTGCCAAGGTGGCCACTTTCACCGGCATGTGGGTTGAGTCCGCAGACCACGATTTCCGGCTCGTCAATACCGAACCTGGACTGCAAGTCATCGACAAGGACCTGCAGCACTTTGCGCAGGCCTTTCCGGGTCAGGCTGTCCGGCACGTCGCGCAATGGCAGATGCGTACTTGCCAAAGCCACGCGCAAGTCACCGGTAACGAGCAGCATGACGGGCGATTGCGCGTCAGTCAGCTCTGCCAGGAATTCGGTGTGGCCGCTAAACGGTACACCGGCATCATTGATGACACTCTTCTGCAGCGGCGCTGTAACGAGGCCGGCGAACTGTCCGTCGAGACATGCGGACACAGCGCGTCTTAGACCGTCGAGTAATGCCGGTGCGTTGGTCGGGTTCAGGCGGCCGCATTCCACCGGGGCAGGGAAGGGCTCTGAAATGACAAGTAATTCGCCGTTGGCGGCGTTCATGGTCGCAGCATCGGCGACGTCGATCTCGGTGATCGTGGTCTTGATGCCGGTCGCCTCAGCGCGCTCACGTAACAGATTCGCGTCCGAAATAACGACGACACCGCATGGCAATGGCTCATGCGCAAGAGTCAGGCAGAGCTCTGGCCCGATTCCGGCAGGTTCGCCGGCAGTAATGACTAGTGGTTTTTTAAAGGCCACGGTTAGATCGCGGCGACAAGCGCCGCTCCTACACGCGTATCTCGACGAATGCTTCGTCTCTCAGGCGTTGCATCCACAACCGCGTTTCCTCGTCCATCTTGCTGTTCTGGATGCGGCCCACACAGTTGGTTACCTTGACATCCTCGGTGTTGTCGTAGACACGGCGATCAAGCACCTCGAGAATGTGCCAGCCAAAACGACTGCGAAATGGTTCGGAGACGACACCCAACTCCATGCGATCCACGACTTTCTCGAATTCCGGCACGAATGTTCCGGGTCCCGACCAGCCCATGTCACCGCCGCTATTGGCAGACCCGGGATCGTCGGAAAGCAGTTTGGCGATCTCGCCGAAATCCTCGCCTTCGCCAATTCGTTCAACCGCATCATCGAGACGCTGTTTTGCTGTTTCGTCATCGATGATCTCGTTCGGCGTTACCAGGATGTGTCGAACCTGGACCTGGTTGATCTCGCTACGCTGGATGGCGCTACGCAAATCGTTGACCTTGACGATGTGGTAGCTGCTTGCACTGCGGAAGGGTTTGGAGACGGAACCCGCTTCAAGATTCACGACGACATCGGTATAGATGGTCGGCAACTGGCTGCCCTTCATCCAGCCGAGCGCACCGCCTTCAAGCGCCGTTTGTGCGGCGGAGTGGCTGACCGCCATCTCGCCGAAGTCAGCGCCGTTTTGTAGTTGTTCGTAAATGTCCGCAACTTTGGCCTGGATATCGGCGACTTCGTCTGCTGTCGCGGACTCTGGGATTGATACCAGGATATGTGACAGGTTGTAATCAGACTCGACGGCAACATTGCCTTCGAGATCGGCAACGCACTGATCGATCTCTCGCGGCGACACCTGGATACGGCGGCCGACTTCGATTTGCCGCAGTTGCTCGAGCGTCATTTCGCCACGAAACTCTTCGCGAAACTTGCTGTAGTCGATACCGTCCTGTGCCAGCATGGCTGGCATGTCCGCGAACGGGATACCGTTACTTGCCGCAAGTTGTTCGATTGCCTCGTTCAGCATCTGGTCGGAGATCTGCAGTCCAATGCGTTCAGCACGCTGCAACTGAATCTCCTCCATTATCAGTCGCTCGAGTAACTGCTCCCGCAGCACATCGGGTGGCGGTAACTGCAAGGGCGGATCAGCCTGCGCGGCGCGTTCGATAATCATCGACGTCTGCTCGCGTAACTGGCTCTTAAGCACGACGCCCTCGTTGACGACGGCAGCAACACCGTCGAGGAAATCACCCGTTTCCGACAGCTCGGCAGAGAGCGCCGGGTGCGCGACAGACAGGGCGCCGATCGCGCACAGGCTTGCGCATAACATATTGTTTCTAAACACTATTTCCTACCGGAGATTCGCGGAGTAGCCAAGAATACCACGTTCCAACATTTTGTCAGCAGCGGTACCGACACTCGATAAGCCCTTCAATATAAGTTGCAGACCGATCGACGAATCGCGAGTTCCGTCACGGGCCGAAATATGGCGACGCGTGACGAGCCTGAAACCCCAGCAACAGCTCTCGTATTCGATGCCAAGAAACTCATCGAGTGCTTCCTCATCGCGGAAGGAGTACTTGTAACGGCCAACGACATTCCATTGCGATGAGATGGGCCAGGACCAGGACAGGTCACCTTGTTCCAGAGAGTCCCTGCGGAAACGGTACGAGAGATTCAGGATCTTGTTGCCGGCTGGTCGATATTGCAGGCGCGCCTGCGACTGCGTAGTGCCGCGTTCCTGCTCGCCCCACTGGTGACCAAAATCGAAATTGAGATTTTGCGAGAACCCGAAGCGAATCTCGGCGATGTAATCGGATGTCTCGTCGAGGGACACCGATTCGCCGGGCAAGACTACCTCACCATTGCTCAGGTACCGCGTCTGGCCAATCGTTGCGGTAACGAGCTCGCGGCCGGAGCCGCCATCAAGAAGGCGTGATGTCAAGCCGACACTGACCTGGTCAGTATCGGCAATGCGGTCGACGCCGAGATAGCGATTTGTGCGGTAGAGCGAGACAAGATTCAGGTCGGGCGAGATGGTGTCGAACACCGGTAGCTCGTCCTGGTCGCGATGTGGAATGTACACATACAGCACGCGCGGTTCGAGCGTCATGACGCGATCCGACATAGACCCGCCAAGCGCACGCTCGAGTACCATGCCAACATCGAAACTGCCGATCGGCACAGTACGCGTCGGGTCGCTCACCTGCCCCGGCAACGTGTTATCCAGATCATAGCGGGTGTGATCGACGGACACCGCCGGGGTAACAAACCAGCCAGGGCTTCGAGAAAAAGGGAGCTCCAGGCTTGGCGCCATATTGAATCGCCAGCCTGTAACGCCGACGTCGCGTTCAAAATTGACGAGTTCACCATCAAGACCGAGTTGCATGCCGAGCCACTTGTCGGGCCAGCGACCCTGCACGATGAGCTGTGGCACGCGCTGGTACGGTTCATCGATCGGCTGAATGGCCTCGTCGATTGTCTGGAAGTCATGGATCTGGCCGAAGAGCGACAAGGTATCGGTGTGATAGTCAAAGTTCAGGCTGCGATTCAAGTGGGTAATACTCGAGACGTTCAGCCTTCCGCCAAGGTCCTCGAAATACTGGCTGTCTGATACTTCACGAAAGTCGATACGGTTGCGCCAGCCATTGACGAACATCGTGCGATGCTGCAGCTGGACCATCGTACGCGAGTCGTTGAACATGCTGTCGTTATTGAGGTGCTCGGCGTAGGCCTGACCATCCATCCTGTTGGTCAGGTAGCGAAACTGTGCAGCGACCTGAAGGCCGCGTTCAGTTAGCAGGCGCGGTGTAATCGTTGCGTCGTAGTTTGGCGCGATGTTCCAGTAGAACGGCACCCGAATTTCGTTGCCGCTTCGTCCACCGGCGCTGATCGAGGGCGCCAGGACACCCGTCTTGCGTGCGTCGCCAATCGGAAATGAAAAGTGCGGCGAGTACAGAATCGGCACGCCCTTGAAGCGCAAGCTCACACCTTTGGCCGTGCCGACACCTTC
>WTCH01000361.1 GCA_013138675.1 Woeseiaceae bacterium
AGTGCGTTAGCGCCAGCAGCCGGCTTGCCGCTTCTTCGAGATCGCGGCCGATGCTGATGATCCCTTCATCGTGGCCCGCCATAATGGCGACGCCGCTGGCTCGGAAACCGGTATCTCGATACAGACGCGTGAACTCGCGGGCCATCTCGGGCGTACCGTAACTGACGTCGTCGGCGGTTGTTGGCAACCGGTCCTTCAGTGCGTCCCACAGTGAGCGACTATGCACGTGCACGACGGCGTTGATCGCTTCGTTCAGTTCATAAATTGCCGCGTGGGTCAGTGATTCGGACGAGGCCTGGACCGGCCCCGTCGAACTTACGCGGTTCCGGTCGATGTCATAGCGGGTAACGAGTGCGTAATGCTGACCGTCGGTATCGGCGATGTGTCCCGTTTGGGTGCCGCTGATGATGAACTGTTCACTCGACCTGAAACGGATACTCAGGTTGCCGTAGCCAACACCGAGATCTTCATAGTGGCCTATAAGGCCTGCGTCGAAAAGCGGCCGCCGCCACGAGTCCAGCAAAGATGTGAGTTCCTGGTCTGGCGCTGGTCCCAGCGTCCAGTCGCTGTCGTACTTGATGTAGCCTTCGTCGATAGTCAACCCGCAGCTTCCTCAGGAAACAGGTCCGCCAGTCCTTCGGCGCTGGCATCGCAAATACCACGTTCGGTGATCAATCCGGTAACCAGCCGCGCTGGTGTCACGTCAAATGCCGGATTGGCGACGTTTGTATCTCGCATCGCCGTTCGGACTTTGCAACGGACGCTGTCTGAAACACCGTAGCTCATCGTAACTTCGTCTGCGTCCCGTTCTTCGATAGGAATTTCGGCAACGCCATCAGCCGTGCTCCAGTCAATCGTCGTCGACGGCAGCGCAACGTAAAATGGCACATCATTGTCGAATGCTGCGAGCGCCTTGAGGTACGTACCGATCTTGTTCGCGACGTCGCCGTTCCGGGTTGTTCTATCGGTTCCAGTAATGACCATGTCGACCTGCCCATGTTGCATCAGGTGTCCGCCGGCATTGTCGACGATCAATGTGTGCGCTATGTCATTCTGCGCCAGCTCCCAGGCCGTGAGCTGGGATCCCTGGTTGCGCGGCCGTGTCTCGTCGACCCAGACATGCACATCAATGCCGGCCTCTCGGGCGAGATAAATGGGGGCTGTCGCTGTGCCCCAGTTTATCGTCGCCAGCGCGCCGGCATTGCAGTGGGTTAGCACGTTGATCGTGTCGCCGTTCTTGCGCCGCGAGATTTCCTCGAGAAGTGCCAGTCCATGCCGCCCAATGCCGAGGCAAATATCGATGTCTTCGGTGCAAATAGCCTCGGCATCGGCCCGGATGATGCCGGCGAGTTCGCCGTCGGCGGCATCCGCAACCAACGCCATGATTCGTTCGACAGCCCACCGCAGATTGACGGCCGTTGGTCGCGACTGCAGCAGGGCTTCTGCCGCATGCGCCACCTCATCTTTAGGAAATTTTCCGCGCAGTGCTGCGAGATACAGGCTCCACGCCGCCGTCGCTCCGATGAGCGGCGCACCACGGACGTACATATCGGTAATGGCTTCGACGCCATCGCTCCATGTGTGAAGGTCGTGGATGCTGTAGTTGTGCGGCAGAAGCCGCTGGTCGATGATCTGGACGACCTCCGGGTCGTCCGGGTGAAGCCATATGGTGCGAAAGTCCTCGCTAGCCATCCAGGCCTGCCGACAGTCGTGCTGCTCTGAGTGTGTTGGCCATCAGCATCACAATTGTCATCGGGCCGACTCCTCCTGGCACCGGAGTCACAGCTTTCGCAACTTCGCAGGCGGATTCGTAGTCGACGTCGCCCGTTAGCCTCGACTTCGTTTCGCCGTCGACGGTCGTCTCGATGCGATTGATGCCGACATCGATGACAACAGCACCGGGTTTGAGCCAGTCCCCAGTTACCATGTTGGCGCGGCCTACGGCTGCGACAACGATATCGGCTCGTTTGACGACGCCCGGCAGGTCTTTGGTCCGGCTGTGGCAGACCGTTACCGTCGCATGCGCCTGCAACAACAGGCTGGCCATCGGTTTGCCGACGATATTTGAACGCCCAACGACGACCGCATTGAGCCCCGACAGATTAGTGCCGAGATGATCCTGGATCATCAGCATGCAGCCGGCGGGTGTGCACGGCACGAACGCGTCGGCCGTGTTGCCCGATGTCAGTTTGCCGATGTTGATGAAATGAAAGCCGTCGACATCCTTGCCGGGCGAAATCGACTGGGTGATGGTTTGCTCGTTCAGGTGATCCGGTAAGGGCAACTGCACGAGAATGCCGTGAATCTTGTCGTCATTGTTGAGTTCGTCAATGAGCGCGAGTACGTTGGCTTCTGATGTCTCGGCATCCAGCGTGTGCTGCGCCGAGTGAAAGCCGCATCCTTCGGCCCGCTTTTTCTTGTTACGCACGTACACCTGGCTTGCTGGATCTTCGCCGATGATAACGACAGCGAGGCCCGGTTGCAGGCCATGCTTCTCGAGCAATTCGGCCGTCTGAGCTGTAATCTGTTCGGACATTTCAGCGGCTTTTTCCTTACCGTCGATTCGTAGTGCATTCGTCATGCCGGATAATTCCTCAAGATTTGATGGGCGCGCGCATAGTAACGCTGCCAATGCGGCGGGTAAACTTCGGGTGTTACCTAGCGGGAGAATACTGTGACAGAACCCTGGCTGGATCGCTGGCAGGAAGGACGTATCGGCTGGCACGAAGCGGATGGCAATGCGAGCCTGAAAAAACACTGGCGAGCCACTGGCCGAACGGTTTTCGTGCCAATGTGTGGCAAGTCGGTCGATTTACGATGGATCGCCGCCCAGGGCAACCGTGTCGTTGGTGTGGAATTATCAGATGTAGCTGTCGAGTCGTTTTTCGCCGAGCAGGACCTTGCATTCAGGGTCTCGGAGAACGAGCTCCTGCGATACGATGCGATCGACGCCGACATCACGATTTACTGCGGTGATCTGTTCGAGCTGACATCAATCCGCTGTGACGCGCACTACGATCGCGGTGCGCTGATAGCGCTCCCTGCAGTGCAGCGATCGGCTTATGCGTCTCATGTCGGCTCGTTGTTGAGCAACGACGCCGAACAACTCGTCATTACACTGGATTACGACGAGGAGGTTGCAAAAGGACCGCCATTCTCGGTCGGTGACGAGGAGTTGCTCGAATACTGGCCAGGTCTGGATTGTGTCGAGCAGCGCGACGATATTGCGAACGCGCCGCCTAAATTCCTCGACGCCGGCCTGACCGAGTTCAATGAGAAAGTCTGGCGCTCATGTTCAGGTAGGTCCGGCTAGTCATCATTCGCAGCGCGCATGACATGTCGTCTTTGCATCAATGCATACAAAAGCGTTGCTGACGCCATGGCCGCAAAGACATGTTTCAGCGAATGTCCACTGATGACGCCACCGGCCGCATAGAGTTCGCTGTCGATGAACTCGAACAGCTTGGCGAGCACATAAAAGAGCAGCATGTACCAGAAGGTTTTTGCAGACCCGATGGCGGGCTTGTACGTCAGCAGAATAGCCGGAACCAGCATCATCGGCAAAAACTGCACGACGACATAGGGGCGCAAGTCTCCTTGTCCATTTGTCTCGGTATACGCCCAGTATTCGACCGAAGCGATACCAATCAACAACAGCGGTATGAGGATCGTGCGTCCGATGCGCGGAGAAACAAATTCGCCGAGAATGACGGAAAAAAGACCTGCGAAGCCGATCGTCATCGGCAGGCGATCCCACACCAGCGGATCGTTGCCAGGGTTGAGATGATAGTAAGCGGAACCGAACGCAGTCAGTAAAATACCGGCAAAGAAAATGATGTAGGCGAGTTCGAGTCCCGGCAGACATACAATGTTGTGATGACGAAAAACGATTAGCGTGCCCCACAGACCGATGACCATGAGAGGCAGGTTAGACATGACGTTGCAGAAATTACTGACGCCGAGCAGCGTGCGTCCGTCGGCAAACTGATGATAGGCCGGATCTTGTGGAACCGGCGAGCTCAGCAGGAAAAAAGCGACCAGCGCTGCCGCCGTGACAACCGGAATAACGAGATTACGGCTCGGGCTCAAATGCCCATTTTCGCCAGCAGGTCGGCAAATTCCCGTGCAATACGTTCGGCGACAGGGTGATTCGCGGCGAAGCGGGATTCAAGATGCTTTGCGCGGTCGACTGCCGTGGAGTGAGTCTCTCCGGTCAGGCGATCAATATCGTCGTGCAGGCGCTCCAGCAGCTCTCTCGTGTCGTCGTCGACATCGCCGGCGTCATTCAGCTCCGCATTTAGTTCAGTCAGTAACTCGCTCAGTCGTTCTTTACTCAAAGTTATATCCGCCTTCAGGCTATGTCGGTTTCGCGAAAGTCAGTTCTCTTCAGGTCATGTTGCCGTACCGGCAATTCACGAATTCGAATCCCGGTCGCGTTGAATATTGCGTTCGTCAATGCTGCAGCGATCGGCGGTGTGCCTGGTTCTCCGGCACCACCCAGCGGCTCACCGCTGTTGATAATGTGGGTCTCAACGACGGGGGCCTTGTCCATGCGCAACATCGGGTAGTCGTGGAAATTCGATTGCGCGACAGCGCCATGACGAATCGAGATCTCTCCATAGAGTGCGGCCGTCATGCCATAAGCGATACCGCTCTCCATTTGTGCGGCCATGCCGTCGGGGTGGATTGTGTAACCCGCGTCCACAGCGCAGACGACGCGAGGGACGCTGAGCTCACCGTCGATGACATCGACGTCGACAACTTCGGCGACGATCGTACCGAACGAGCGGTGTATCGAAATGCCACGGCCCTGATGTTCGGCAAGTGGCGCACCCCAGCCGGCTTTTTCGGCGGCAAGGTCAAGCACGGCCAGGTAACGCGGTTTGTCCTGCAGCAGCTCACGGCGAAATTCGTAAGCATCCCGTCCTGCAGCAATGGCAAGTTCGTCAATAAAAGACTCGGTAAAGAACGCGTGCAGTGAATGGTCCACGCTGCGCCAGTATCCCCAGGGTACGTGTGTCTTGCTTTCGGTATAGACGATGCGTTGATCGTCGATTGCATACGGAATGTGCGGTGCTTCTTCGGGATCGTGCTTGTTTACGTAATGGTTGTGCCAGGCGATTGGATTGCCATCGGCATCGAGGCCGCCACGAAAACGGCTGATGCTGGCCTGCCGGTAGTGGTCGTGCTGCGTATCTTCCTCGCGCGACCAGACGAGCTTGACCGGGTACGGGACTGAGCTCGCAATTCTCGCGGCCTGCACCGTGTAATCGGAAAAACCGCGCCGGCCAAAACCGCCACCGAGATACTGGTTGTGAACCGTCACGTCGCCGAGATCCATGTCGAGCGCATCGCTTACGTCTTTTGCGAAGCCGAGCGGGTTCTGAGTGCCGGTCCAAAGCTCACATTTGCCGTCGTGCACCCATGCCATGCAGTTCATCGGTTCCATGGGCGAGTGGGCCAGGTAGGGCACGCGGTACTCTGCGTCCAGCACCTGCGCGGCGCCTTTGAGGGCAGCCAGTGCGTCACCCGACTTCACATCAGTTTCTTCATCGCCTGCCTCGGCTGACCGGTCGAGATCGGCAGTAAACTGGCCGAAGATGTCGCTCTGTTCCCGGTGACTGTTGCCACCGTCGTCAAACTCGACCTGCAGCCGATCCAGCGCCAAACTGGCTTGCCAGTAACCGTCAGCAATGATGGCTACTGAATTGTCGAGGTTTATGACCTTGCGTACGCCGGGCATATCCTGAACCGACGCGGGATCGAGTTTTTGCACTGCACCACCAAACACCGGTGCGGCCCGGATGGCCGCATGTTTCATACCCGGCAGGGTCGCATCGATGCCAAACATCGCGCTGCCGTCGACTTTTGCAGGAATGTCGTGACGCTGCGGCGACGTGCCCATGATGTTGAATTCGTCGCTGCTTTTCAGAACCGGTTTACTCGGCAACGTTATTCTGGCGGCCGCCTCTGCAAGGCTGGCATAGGTTGCAGATCGCTCACTCGCGGCGTGCAGAACCGTGCTGTCTCGTGTTGTCAGTTCACTCACGGATACTTGCCACTCATCGGCGGCGGCCTGCAGCAGCGCAATGCGTGCCGCAGCACCCGTAACGCGCATCGCGATCTGGCCGGTCGTCCTCACCGAGGTACTGCCGCCCGTGAGTTGCAGGCCTATTGCTTGCGAAGCGCGAAAGAAGATCCCGTCGACCGTGTCAATAAGCCACGCCGGGAAATCCGTATCGCCGGCGGTGTAGCCTTTGGCCAATGCGTAATTGGCGTATTCCTTGTCGCTGGGTGCTTCAAGAACATCGACCCTGGACCAGTCGGCGTCCAGTTCATCAGCGAGCATCATCGCGAGGGTCGTGTGCACACCCTGGCCCATCTCGGCGTGTGGCACGATCACCGTGATCGTGTTGTCCGGCGCGATCTTCAGCCA
>WTCH01000211.1 GCA_013138675.1 Woeseiaceae bacterium
TCTTCACTCGCGAATTCGATATAGGCTTCATCAACGACGATAGCGGAGCGATCGGCGCGACGCTCGAGGATTTCCATCAAGACCGAGGTCGGCAGCAGCGTCCCCGTCGGGTTGTTGGGCGAGCAGAGAAAAATCAGTTTTGTCGAGTCATCGCACGCATCCAGTATTTCGTCGGCGGAAATTTTGAATTCTCTATCACCGTGTGTTTTGACTTGTCGCAATTCTGCGCCCTGCACAACGGCATAGTGCTCGTACATCGAGAACGTCGGTCTGGTGGTAAGCAGGTTGTCCTTGCCTGCGCGGCAGAACACTCGTATCAGCAGGTCGATTGCCTCGCTCGTGCCGCGCGTAACCATGAGGTTGTCAGGCATGCAGCCATACCGAGATGAGAGCATCGTGCGCAAGCCCGCCGGACGAATTTCAGGGTAGCGGTTGAGTGGCCGCCGAAAATGATCACCGCTGCTTTTCCAGGGTGCTTCATTGGCATTGAGACGAATCGTGTCGTCGACCTGGATCGCCGCTTCATACGGTTTCAGTGCCTGAATCTCGGCTCTTGCGAGGGAGCTAATGCTCATGTCGACGGCTCCAGCCTGCGGCTGACGGCTGCCGCATGAGCATCGAGACCTTCGAGCCCGGCCAGCGTGATCACCGCAGCGCTGATATCTGAAAGGCCATCCCGGGACAGTTCCTGCACCGTCATGAAACGCATGAACTGATCGACACCCAGGCCGCTATACGTATCGGCATAGCCGTAGGTCGGCAGGACGTGGTTCGTGCCGCTGCAGTAGTCGCCCACCGATTCGGGGGCCCACGGGCCAACAAATACGGAGCCAGCGTTGCGAACGTCTGCGAGAGCCGCTCGCGCATTAGCGATCTGCAGAATCAGGTGCTCGGGTGCGTAGCAATTGCTGAGGGCAATCGCAGACTCGACGGTCTCGACAACGATGACTCTTGAATTGAGCAGTGCATCGCGCACGATATTCTCCCGAGACAAGCTCTGTAACTGAGCCCGGACCTGTATCTGCACCTCGTCGGCAAGCGTTGCGCTGGTCGTCACCAGGATGACCTGCGAATCGTGTCCGTGTTCTGCCTGTGCGAGCAGGTCCGCGGCGACAAACTCGGCGCTTGCCTCGCCATCGGCAATGACAAGGACCTCCGACGGCCCGGCGGGCATATCAATTGCCGCACCGCCTCGTTCTGTGCTGACCAGCGTCTTGGCGCAGGTGACCCACGCGTTCCCAGGCCCGAAAATCTTCTGGACCTTGGGCACCGTTTCACTGCCGTAGGCCATCGCGGCCACGGCTTGGGCACCACCGATCTTGAATACATCCTTTCCCCCTGCCAGCGCGGCCGCTGCCAGCACTGCTGGGTCTGCAGTCCCATCGCGACGCGGTGGCGTACAGAGCACACGTACCGGGCAGCCGGCGATAGCGGCGGGTACGGACAGCATAATGGCGGCAGACGGTAACGGCGCCGAGCCAGCCGGTACATAGAGGCCGACCGAATTCAGTGGCTGGCATACACGCTCGCAGACCACTCCCGGCATCGTCTCTACAACGATATCTTTCGGTACCTGTTGTTCGTGAAAACGACGCACATTGCCGATGGCAAGCTCAATGGCTGCAAGAGCGGATGGTTCAAGACCGGCAATGGCCGAGTCAATCTCGCTGGTGCTGACTCGCAATGACGACAATTCCACGCTATCGAACTCTTGCGTAAGTCTGCGTATCGCGGCATCGCCTTCGCGGCGGACCTGGTCGAGTATCGGGATGACCTGCGCACGGATCGCTGCATCATTTTGCAGGGCAGGGCGCTCGAGCAGCGCGTCCTGAGTTACCCGGTCAAGTTCGTTCCAGATGTTGATCTCGATGCACATGATT
The DNA here is from genome assembly GCA_013138675.1 of Woeseiaceae bacterium. Taxonomy (GTDB): domain Bacteria; phylum Pseudomonadota; class Gammaproteobacteria; order Steroidobacterales; family Woeseiaceae; genus UBA1847. The sequence goes on from WTCH01000211.1 coordinate 1,881, forward strand.
CAGGCCAGCATCTTCTCGACCGGTAACACAAGTAGTGAACTTGCCCCGGCCGCCTTGAGGTTCTCGAGTGTTTCCCAGAACACGTTCTCACGACATACGGCATGCACCGCCACCTTGTCGCCCGCACCGTCCAGGGGGATAACCGTTGGCGCCTCCGACCCGGGCAGTAGATCCCGTATCTGCGGCAGCGCATCTCGCGGGGCGTGCAACATGATGTATTTGCTTTCACGCACCTGGAGGACGCCATCGAGGCGCTGCAACATGCGGTCGACGAGAGCCTGCTTTTCATCACTGAGGATCGCTTCGGTCTGGATCACCACCGCTTCGCTCTCAAGCAGGGTCTCGACTTCGGTCAGGCCATTGGCAGCCAGCGTACTCCCGGTCGAAACCAGGTCACAGATGTAGTCTGCTCTGCCGAGTTTTGGCGCGATTTCGACAGCACCGGAGAAATAGACAGGCTCGGCATCAATGTTGTTCCTAGTGAGATAATCCTTTAAGAGATTGACGTAACTTGTTGCAATCTTTCGATTCTTTAAGGATGTCTTGTCGGAATACTCGGTACCGTCCGGTGCCGCCAATGCTAGCCGGCAGTGGCCGAAATCAAGCTCGAACACCTGCTTAAATCGGGGTTCGCGTCCGTCATCAAGCAACTCCAGGCGTTTCTCCTCGACCACATTGAGGCCAACGATGCCGAGATCACAGACGTCGTCACTCACGAGTCCTGGTATATCGTCGTCGCGGACCAGTAACAGGTCGATCGGCATGTTTTCTCCGTACAGGAACAGCTGGTCCTTGCTCCGCGTCAGCTTCAGGCCGCAGCGCCGGAGCAGATCGATGGAATGGTCGGTCAAACGACCTGTTTTCTGCACCGCAATTTGAATGCGCTGCTCAGGGGTATCCATGGAATTTCCTTAGTGAGACGTGGGATTGTCGCTTGCGCTGACGCGGTCAATAGCGGTGCGATAACCGCCATAGCCATCGGTCAGAAACCGGGCAACGCGTCCGATGGTGGTGACGCTGACGCCAGTCAGGTCCTGGATCTTACGGTAGGTGAGGCCTTGCTCGAGCAATTCGACCACCTGCCAGCGGTCAACCAATGCCTGGAGTTCGGCCGGAGTGCACAGGTCTCGAAGGAAATTACGGCATTCGTGGGCAGAGGTGAGGCTGACCAATGCGGCACACAGGGCGTCTTCCGCGGCGGCCTGCTGGCCGAGGGTATTCTCGCGATTTGGTTTCATGGGCTTGGCTCGTGCGATGCGGTGATGTATCAATGTATTAGTACGCTATTACATTAATACAAGATGCGCAAGCCCTGAATTCGCGAAATCGTCAAAAAGACTGAAACCCGCGTGGTTATTGGTTTCCGATGACACTAAATAAATGCGACACCTGTCTTGACCGCACGACCATCCTGCCCATACACTTCGTGAAACTCATCGAGACCGGCAGAGGGATAGGCCCAATGAAGCCGGGGCAACCAGCAGAACTAACCATTCTGAAAAGGTGCCAACTCCTACGGTGATGTGTCTTTTGACGCACACCGACAGATGAGAGTCGCAGCAACACCAGATTGTTTTATCTGGTGCAGGGCACGACTCCCACCCTTACGGGCTCCGTAGGGTTCCGATGAGTTTGATTGATATTGGAATCAGGAGACCGGAAATGACATCCAGAGCAACTACGGCAACTCAAGCTGTGCGCGCCGCTATTGAGTCGGACTCGCAGCACGGAGCTGTTGTTCCGCCATTGCACCTCTCCTCGAACTTCACGTTCGCAGGATTCGGTGAGAAGCGTCAGTACGATTACACGCGCTCAGGCAATCCGACACGCGACGCGCTTGCAGAAGCGCTGTCGTCGCTGGAAGGGGGAGCTGGCGCAGTTGTGACGTCGTCCGGTATGGCTGCGCTTACCCTGTTGTGTCAATTGTTGGAGCCGGGCGACATCCTTGTGGCACCGCATGATTGTTATGGCGGCACCTACAGGCTCTTCGAGAACCTGGCAGCCAAAGGACACTTTGAGGTCATTTTTGTCGACCAGACCCGACCGGCAGCCTTGCGGTCTGCCTGCAAAAGCAAGCCGAAGCTCATCCTGACGGAGACGCCGTCGAATCCGCTGTTGCGAATTGTGGATATTGCCGAAATATCGAAGCTCGCGAAGCAGTGCGGTGCGCTGCTCGCCGTCGACAACACGTTCCTTTCGCCGGCCTTGCAACAACCGTTGTCGCTGGGCGCCGATCTCGTGATTCATTCAACGACCAAGTATCTCAACGGCCACAGCGATGTAGTTGGCGGCAGCATCGTTGCGGCGACCGATGAACTTGCGGAGAAACTGGCCTGGTGGGGCAACTGTCTCGGAATTACCGGAGCGCCTTTCGACAGCTACCTGACCCTGCGCGGTGTTCGCACCTTGTTCGCCAGGATGCGTCAGCACGAGGAGAGCGCAAACCTCTTGGCCAATGTCCTCGATGAACACCCTGGCGTGGATACCGTCTATTACCCGGGCTTGCGGTCTCATCCGGGGCACAATATTGCCGCAAGACAGCAAAGTGGCTTCGGCGGCATGGTTAGCTTTGATATCAGGGGTGGAGAGGCTGCTGTTGAGGCGTTCGTTAACAGTCTGCAGTATTTCTCACTTGCCGAATCGTTGGGTGGCGTCGAAAGTCTCGTGTGCCACCCGGCGACGATGACGCATGCTCCGGTCAGCGCAGAGGCACTGGCCAATGCAGGCATTGGGCAAAGCCTGATTCGCATTTCTGTTGGGTTGGAGAGTACTGAGGATCTCGTTGCGGATGTGCTTGAAGCGCTGGAGGCTGCGAGACATGCAACGACGTTTGCGCCGGTTGCCGCAGTAGGTGCCTTAGCCTAATGCTGCAATAATCTTGTCGGTCATTGCGGTCGTCGACACTGGCGTTTCGCCGTGGGCTGCGATGTCCGATGTCCGTGCCCCGTCTGCAATCGCAGTGTGTATTGCGGCCTCGACCGAGTCGGCTTCCTCGCTGAGCCCCAGGCTGTGTCGCAAAAGCATGGCGGCGCTGCCAATAGCGCCACAGGGATTCGCGACATCCAGGCCGGCGATATCCGGAGCCGAGCCGTGGATCGGCTCGAAGAGACCGCGCGTCGAGTCTCCGAGCGATGCGGACGGCAACATGCCCAGGGAACCGGCCAGCATTGACGCTTCGTCGGTCAGAATGTCGCCGAACATGTTCTCGGTAACGATGACATCGAAGTCGCTCGGCCGGCTGAGTAAATGCATGGCGGCCGCATCAACAAGTAACGTTTCCACCGCGATGTCGGGAAACTCGCGCTGCATCGTCTTATCGGTTACATCCCGCCATAGTCGTGATGTCTCGAGGACATTCGCCTTGTCGACGGAACAGAGCTTGTTGCGTCGCTCGCCAGCAAGTCTTGCCGCAACACGCACGATCCGTTCAACTTCGTGTGTGTGATACGTGCACAGATCGGAAGCAACAGTCTCGCTGCGTGTTTTCTTGCCGAAGTAGATCCCACCAGTGAGTTCCCGGACAACCACCAGGTCGACACCGGTCAGGTACTCGGCTTTCAATGGTGACGCGGGTATCAGTTCCTCCATTACCTGAACAGGGCGAAGGTTGGCATAAACGCCAAGCACTGAACGCAATTCGAGCAGGCCTTTCTCGGGTCTCACCATGGCATGTGGATCCGACCATTTAGGCCCGCCAACAGCACCGAGGAACACGGCCGAGCTTTCTATACAGCTCGCTACGGTGTCAGCCGGCAGCGGGTTCTGCGTCCTGTCAATTGCTGCGCCGCCGATGAGGCGTACTTCGAAGTTGAACGAGTGCCCATGGATGTCAGCAACACGCTTGAGCACCTTGTGTGCTGCGGCGGTAACTTCGGGACCGATGCCGTCACCAGGCAATAATGTAATCAGGGCGTCCAGGGTCGTTGCTCTTCGAATGTCTGAATATCGTCCATCTGCTGTTGCAGATAACCCAATTGATCGATGCCTTCCACCAGGCAATATCGAGCAAAGCCATCGATCGGGAATTCGACCACGGTACCGCCAGGCAATGTCAGCGTCGAATTCACCACATCGATCTCAACTTCCACACCAGGATTCGTCAGCAGGAACTCGTGGGTTGAGGCGTCAACGATGATCGGGATCAGGCCATTCTTCAGCGAGTTATTGCGGAAGATATCGGCGATTTCGGTACTGATCACTGCCCGAATGCCGTAGTCGAGCAACGCCCACGGCGCATGCTCGCGCGACGAGCCGCAGCCGAAATTGTTGCCGCCCACCAGAACCGCGCAGCCGTCGGCTGCTGCCTGATTGAGGACGAAGTCGGGGCGCGCCTGGCCGTTTGCATCGAAACGAAGGTCATTGAACAGGTAAGCACCGAGACCTTCCCGGGACGTAGTCGTCAGGAAGCGGGCAGGGAGGATCTGGTCAGTATCAATGTCCCTGGTCGGCAGTACGATGGTACGTGATTGAATTCTTGTGATTGCTTGCATCAATTCACCTGCTGCAGATAGGGGCGTGGGTCGGCAACGCGACCTTCGATAGCAGATGCCGCTGCAGTCATTGGGCTCGCCAGTACGGTGCGCGCTCCAATACCCTGGCGCCCCACAAAATTTCGATTGCTCGTACTCACGCTGAGCTGGCCTTTGCCGACTGTGTCCCCGTTCATGCCGAGGCACATCGAGCAGCCAGACTCTCGCCACTCAGCCCCGGCATCGCGAAAGACCTTGTTCAGGCCGATTTCTTCGGCAGCCTTCTTGATCTGTTGGGATCCCGGTACCACCAGCATCCTTACACCGTCGGCAACTTTGCGGCCCTGCATTACGTCTGCCGCCTGTTGCAGGTCCGATAGCCGGGAGTTGGTGCAGCTGCCGATGAACACGACATCTACTGCGGTGTCGGTCAGCGGTTTACCGGATTCAACCTGCATGTACTCAAGCGCCTTGCGGAAACTCGCATCGCCACCACCATCCGGCACCGGTTCATTGACGCCGACGACCATGCCCGGGTTGGTACCGAAAGTGACCATGGGTTCAAGCGAGTTCGCCGAGATCGAAACGGATCGATCAAACGACGCCCCAGCGTCACTTGTGAGTGAGCGCCAGCGACTGACTGCGCTGTCCCATTCGCCTCCTGTCGGCGAATGCAGGCGACCCTGCAAATACTCGAACGTTTTCTCATCGGGGGCCATCATGCCGGCGCGGGCACCTGCTTCAATCGACATGTTGCAGACGGTCATTCGTTCGTCCATCCCCATCGCCGAGATCGCCTCTCCGTGATACTCGATGACATGGCCTGTGCCGCCATCGACACCGATCTGACCGATAATTGCGAGGATCAGGTCTTTCGCGCCAACACCCGGTGCGAAGCTGCCCGATACATCAATGCCCAATGTTTTTGGCTTGCGCTGCAATAAACATTGCGTCGCCAGAACATGACCGACTTCGGTTGTGCCTATGCCAAAGGCGAAGGCGCCAAACGCGCCGTGGGTACTGGTGTGGCTATCACCACAAACGATCGTTTTGCCGGGTTGGGTCGCACCAAGTTCCGGGCCGATCACATGGACGATGCCTCGGTGCGCACTGTCGAAGCCGTGGAGCTCGACGCCAAACTCTGCGCAGTTGGCCTCCATCTGGCGGATTTGCGCCGCGGCGCCTTCGCCCGCGACAAGCAGGTCTTTGAGCGTCGACACTGGCGTTGTCGGCGTCGAGTGGTCCATCGTTGCAAGCGTGAGATCCGGCCGCCGTACCAGCAGCCCCTTGTCGCGCAATAACGTGAATGCCTGTGGTGTCGTGACTTCGTGAATCAGGTGCAGATCCACATAGAGAACAGCTGGCGTGTCGGCCGTCTCCGCAACAACAACATGCTCGGTCCAGATTTTCTCGAACAGTGTTCGTGGTGCGCCCATCAGATCGTTGCCCGCTCCATATTTGCCGTTGAGTCTGTATCCGGCAAATCACGTTGTCGTCGCCTGAGTATTCGATTGATGACCTCGAGGTATGCCCTGCTACCCGCCTCAACGATATCGACACTCGTGCCATTTCCGCGGTAGCTGTCGCCGTCGTGTTCGACTGTGACAGTGACTTCGCCCTGCGCATCCTCACCAATGGTCGCGCTGTGCAATTCGAATTTCTTGAGTGTCAGTGTCACGCCAGTGACCTTCTCGAGCGCCTGAAACGCCGCCGCAATCGGACCATCGCCGCTCGCCGTTTCCGACGTCTCGGTGCCTTCCTCACCAATCAGCACGACGGAGGCCTGTGCCAGCTGATCGGTGCTTGTTTGTACCGCAAGCGATTTCAAGGCCCAGGGCCCTACAGATGCATTGTCGACGTTCATGATGATCGCCTCGATATCGCCGTCGTAGACGTCCTTTTTCTTGTCGGCGAGTTTCTTGAATTCATGGAACGCGCGATTGGTCTCGAACTCATCGAGTTCAAAGCCAAGCTCGCGCACACGACTACGAAACGCGTGTCGGCCGCTATGCTTACCGAGGACCAGATTCGACTTGCTCAAGCCGACGTCTTCGGGTCGCATGATTTCATATGTGGACGCGTGCTGCAGCATGCCATGCTGGTGTATGCCGGCTTCGTGCGCGAAGGCATTTTCACCGACGATGGCCTTGTTTCGCGGCGGGTGCATACCTGTAATGCTCGAGACGAGACGCGATGTCGGATACAGGCGGGTCGTATCAATTCCGGTTTCGACGTTGAAAAACTCAGCCCGGGTCTTGATCGCCATGACGACCTCTTCAAGGCTGCAGTTGCCTGCACGTTCGCCGATACCGTTGATCGTGCATTCAATCTGCCTCGCGCCCGCGTGAACGGCGGCCAGGCTATTAGCGACGGCCATGCCCAGATCATTGTGGCAGTGCACGCTCAGGGTGATCTCGTCGATGCGCGCAACATGCTTGCGGAGATAACGAAACAGTTCGTCAAATTCAGCAGGCACGGTGTAGCCGACCGTATCGGGAATATTGACGGTCGATGCACCAGCCTCAATGGCGGCGCTGACGACCTCGGCGAGGTAAGTCAGCTCCGTACGTGAGGCGTCTTCGGGAGAGAACTCGACGTCTTCGCAGAGCTCGCGTGCCATCGTGATCGCACCGACCGCACTCTTAATGATCTCTTCCTTGGCCATCTTTAATTTGTGCTCGCGGTGAATCTGGCTCGTTGCCACGAAGACGTGAATGCGATGCTGATCCGCCCCTTTGACAGCTGCATGTACCTTTTCAATGTCCGCAGCGTTGCAGCGGGCGAGGCCACAGATAACCGGACCGAGGTTCTCATCTGCTATCGCCTTGACCGATTCGAAGTCCCCAGGTGATGCCGCCGGAAACCCTGCTTCGATGACATCAACGTTAAGTTCAGACAACGCCCTTGCAGCACGAAGCTTCTCGCGCAGCGTCATGCTGCAGCCTGGCGCCTGTTCCCCATCGCGCAGGGTCGTATCGAAGATGCGTATCCGATCGCCTGACATGGTGTTATTCCTCCAACCAGTCCATGCGGCCGCGCAGGTCCGCGCCGACTTTTTCAATTGGGTGTTCCAGGTCTTCATTCATCATACGTTTGAACTCAGGCATACCGGCCTCGTTCTCGGCAATCCAGTTGCGTGCGAAGGTGCCGTCCTGGATTTCGGTCAATACCTGCTTCATTGCGGCGCGCGAGCTTGCGTCGACAACGCGGGGCCCGCTGACCATGTCGCCCCAGGCCGCCGTGTCGCTGATGAATTTGTGCATTTTGCGCAAACCACCTTCGTGCAACAGATCGACGATGAGCTTGAGCTCATGCATGACCTCGTAATAGGCGACCTCTGGCTGGTAGCCCGCTTCGACGAGTGTCTCGAATCCCGCAACAATAAGCTCTGTTGCGCCGCCACAAAGCACCGCCTGCTCACCGAACAGGTCGGTTTCCGTCTCTTCGGCAAATGTCGTCTCAATAACGCCTGCGCGCGCACCGCCAATACCGGCCGAATAGGCAAGTGCGATCTGCAGCGCGTCGCCTGCGGCATCCTGATGCACAGCAACCAGGCACGGCACACCGTGACCTTCTTCATACTGGCGGCGTACGAGCCCTCCGGGTCCTTTCGGAGCAATCAGGGCGACATTGAGGTCGGCGCGCGGCTCGACCTGCTTATAGTGGATAGCAAAGCCATGCGCAAACAGCAGGGTAGCGCCTTCTGCGATATCGTCTACGACGCTGGCATACAGGCTCTTTTGCACCATATCAGGCGTCAGGAACATAACGATGGTCGCGCCCTGGACAGCATCATTCGGCGCCTGCACGGTCAGGCCGTCGGCCT
>WTCH01000110.1 GCA_013138675.1 Woeseiaceae bacterium
TCCTGATACTCAGATAGTGATCCTTCCCGAGCTCTGGCTTGGCCCGGACGAGCATATGAAAGGCCGCTACCCGGAGTTGATGGACTGGATTCGCCGTCAGCACAAAAATGGTGCATCAATCTACTCAGCATGCTCCGGCGCCGTGATGCTCGCCGAAACTGGCCTACTCAATGAGTGCGATGCAACGTCACATTGGGGTTACCAGGACCTGTTTCGAAAGCACTATCCAAAGGTTCGGTTCCGACCAGAACCAAACCTGGCATTTGCCGACTCAGCGGGACAGATCGTCACCGCAGGTGGCACAACATCATGGCACGACCTAGCGATCCATATTATCTCGCGACACTGTAGCCCGGGGGAGGCCTTGCGGATCGCTAAGGTTTATTTACTCAAGTGGCATGGCGAAGGACAGCTGCCGTACGAGACGCTGGTGCGTAATGATCCGCACGCAGATTCTGTCGTGCGCACGTGCGAGAAGTGGCTCAAAGACCACTTCCGCGAACAAGGCACAATTTCGAGAGTGGTGGAGCTGGCAAACATACCCGAACGGACTTTAAAACGCCGTTTCAAAATTGCTACGGGCTTATCTCTGATCGATCATCTTCAGAATCTTCGCGTGGAAGAAGCAAAGCGTTTGCTTGAGGCCACAGAGATGCCAGTGGACGATATCAGTTTCGACGTGGGTTACGAAGATCCCTCGTTCTTCAGGCGATTGTTCAAGCGACGGACCGGGCTGACTCCAAGTCGGTATCGCCGCATGTTCAAGCCGGTCCTTGCGGCTTCAGAATTACACTAGAATGCAGAGCGACATAATGAATGTCCGCTTCTGGCCGAACGCGGACCCTAATTTCACCCAAATTCTGCCGATCTGAACGGCCGCTTTCAGGACCAGCCCGGGTTTGGTGGACACTTCTAAATGTGCGCGATAATGCGTCAGGAGGTGTCTCATGACAAAGAAGAAGTACCGACGATACAGTCCCGAGTTCAAACGGCATGCGTTGAAGCGTGCCAGCGAAGATGGGATGACAGACCAAGGAGTCTGCGATGACCTTGGGATCAGCCCACGGCAGCTTCGCCGTTGGCGAGATCAGTACCGGCTGTTGGGCGACGAAGCTTTTCCAGGCCAGGGCAAGAATCGAGACGAGGAGATGGCAGCGCTTAAGCGCAAGCTTGCCAAGGCAGAACAGGAACGGGATTTTTTAAAAGATGCGGCGGTTTTCTTTGCCAAGGAGTCGAAATGAGATACATCTGTATCGATCGGCGCCGCACCCAATATCCGGTGAGAATGATGTGCCGGGTACTCAAGGTGTCAAGAAGTGGTTACTACGCCTGGCGTGTCAGGCCTGAGAGTCAGAGATCGAAGACGGACCGGCAACTGACGCGCGTGATTCTGGGCATTCATATCGACAGTGATGGCGTGTATGGGGCAGCGAAGATCACTGCTGAGCTCAAAGAAGAAGGCCACCATTGTGGACGTCACAAGGTGGCCCGATTGATGCGAATAGTGGGACTTAAAGGCTGTCCGAAGCGGTCTTTCAAGGTCACTACCCAACGTGACCCAAGCCATCCGGTAGCGGACAACTTGCTTGAGCAGGACTTCACGGCTGAGGGCCCGAACCAGCGATGGTCATCTGACATCACGTACATCTCGACCCACCAGGGGTGGTTGTATCTTGCGGTGGTGATGGACCTTTATTCACGTCGCATTGTTGGTTGGTCGATGGGTCGCTGGATGAGCCGCCACCTGGTGATTGATGCGCTGAACATGGCCATTGGACAGCGCTGTCCTGACGGAGAGCTGCTGCATCATTCAGATCGAGGCAGCCAGTACACGAGCGATGACTTTCGTGACGAGCTGGACAAACACAACATCAAATGCAGTATGAGTGCGCGTGGTAACTGTTATGACAATGCGGTGGTTGAAAGTTTCTTTGGACTAATGAAACGCGAGCGAGTGAATCGCACGCGCTATTTAACGAGAGACGAAGCGAAGGCGGATATATTTGATTACATCGAACGTTTTTATAATCGTAAACGTCGACATGGTTATCTTGGTAATATAAGTCCGGCGGCCTTTGAGGAGCGAAACCAAAACCAATTTTAAACGGTCCATTAAACCGGGGTCGAACCAATACGCTCGAAAGCGGACATTAAGCTAGAATTAACCAAAAGGTCCGCTAACGACCCAAAGCCGACATTCGCCGCAAACTGCCTTCATTGAGTGCATCGCTCGGTATATCCACCTATATCTGAAGCAACATTGACCACCTTATGATGCTGGCCTGTTTCTTGCCAGCGCGTTCAGGTGTCAAAGGAGTTCGAATAATGTCTGCAGATATCTCCACCGTCAGGGCAGGACTTGCCATTGTGATACTCAGTCTGTTTTTCGGAGTCGGTCTTGGTATTTCGTTTGGCGTAAATGAAGATGCCTTCAAAGACTATGTTCAGGAAGGCGTTGCAGCACATCCCGAGCTTCACGACGAGACCAGTAACGATAAGATCTGGCGCTATGCACAGCGGACACACTTCCACGCCGGAGGTATTTCAGCATTTTGCCTGGGATTAATAATTCTCGTGATGTTCTCGGACTTACCGCGCAAATTGCAGACGATTTCGTCATTGCTGATTGGACTCGGCAGTTTCTATCCACTTGCGTGGTTCAGTATGTTTTTCCTTGCACCTTCTATCGGTCGCGACCCGGCTCATGAACATATTTTGACGAAGTTTTTCACATTGGTCGGCGTCGGAGGGCTATTGATCGGTAGCTTTTTTCTCCTGGCAAACTTGTTTTTTGGTCTCTTCAAAGCCAGCGCCGATACTTGATCGAATGGCCGCTTCTGGCCAATGCTGTTGAAAAAGGCGCTTCCTGACGCGGGCGTGTTTTTATTTGCGTTCTGATCGATTTTTTATACTCTTCATATGAGGGGGTAGTAGTAGTCATATGAAAATCCACCCAGGAGCGCCTCAGAGGCTGCAACATTGCCAATGACCTGCGCGGACCGGGCGCAAAAAATTCTCGTGAATTTTGTCGCTGATGTAAAACCGACTTTTTCAACAGCATTGGCCAGAAGCGGTCACTCAGCGATAGCATTTTTCTCCTTCATTGCTGCTCGGAC
>WTCH01000068.1 GCA_013138675.1 Woeseiaceae bacterium
AGCCTGCGACAGCACCGATGGAGACCACAGAGTTTTCACAGGCGATCGTCGAGGCCACGGGTGGTAATCCGGCGGCGGAGCATGCAGCAAACCAGATTAACGATCCGTACATGCGCGAGATCATCGAAGAAATCTCGAGCGACGCCTACGAGGGCAGGGGGCCAGGTGCCGCCGGCGACGTAAAGGCGCGAGCGTATCTTGCACAGCGTATGGAAGATCTCGGGCTCGAGCCGGGTGCCGACGGCAGTTACGAGCAGCTGTTTGACCTGGTGGGTGTCAATGCCTCGCAACCCGATACCTGGACCTTCGAAGGGCATGGTGAGACGAAGGTGCTGAAGCAATGGGATCAATTCATCGCGAGTGCGGGTGTTCAGGAAGAGCGAATCGACATCGAAAATGCTGAGCTTGTTTTTGTCGGTTACGGGATCCAGGCGCCTGAGTACGACTGGGATGACTACAAGGGCGCTGACCTCGAAGGCAAGATCCTCGTGATGATGAACAACGATCCGGACTGGGATCCGGAGCTGTTCGCTGGCGAAACGCGGCTTTGGTACGGGCGCTGGGACTACAAGTATCTGACCGCCGCGAAGCAAGGTGCCGTTGGTGCGATCATCATTCACACGCAGCCGTCTGCGGGTTACCCGTTCCAGGTCGTTCAGACATCCTGGACCGGCGAGCAGTTTGAATTGCCGGCCGGCGATGAGCCACGGATCAAAGTGCCCGCATGGGTAACAGAGGATACGGCACGCGAACTGATGGCGATGGCGGGACAGGATCTCGATGAGTTGCGCGAAGCAGCCTACAACCGCGACTTCGAGCCGGTTCCTTTGGGGATCACCACATCAATCGGCATGGACGTCGAGCTAAACCGCGTGCAGTCCGCCAATTTGCTTGGCCTGATTCCTGGCAGCGATCCCGAGTTGAAAGATGAAGTCGTCATTTACACAGCTCATCACGATCACCTCGGCATCAGCACGCCCAACGAGGCAGGCGATACGATTTACAACGGTGCCTACGACAATGCATCAGGTGTTGCTCTCGTTATGGGCATCGCGAAAGCGCTTAAAGCGCTTCCCGAAGCACCACGGCGGTCTGTGCTGATCGCGTTAGTCGGCGCGGAAGAGCAGGGCCTGCTGGGATCGAAGTATTACGCGCAGCACCCGACATTTCGACCCGGCAAAATAGCGGCCAATCTCAACTACGATGGCGGCAACGTCTGGGGCCATACACACGATGTCACGTTTGTTGGCCTCGGCAAGTCAACCGTGGATCAACTCACCGAGTTGCTGGCTGCGGAGCAGGGTCGTGTCGTTAAGCCCGACCAGTTCCCGAGTCGCGGTTCGTTCTATCGCTCCGACCAGTTCAGCTTCGCACGAATCGGTGTGCCGGCTGTTTATCTCGATCCTGGTATGGACTTCGTCGACCGGCCTCCGGGTTGGGGTAAGGAGCAAGTCGACCATTTCACCGACGTCAACTATCACCAGCCCTCGGACGAGTACGATCCGAGCTGGAATCTGGATGGCATGATCAGCGACGCGCAGCTCGGCTTCTGGTTAGGCCTTGCCGTTGCGAACGCCGACGAAATGCCGTCCTGGAATGAAGGTGACGAATTCGAAGCAACGCGACTCGAGGCGCTGGCTGCCGAGCAGGAATAGGCTCCCGGTAGCTAGCCGCCGCGGACAACCAGGATATCGCAGGGCACGTGATCCAGAACGTGCTCTGCGGTACTTCCTATGAAACGCAGTACAAGGCCGGTTCGGGCGACGGCACCCATCACAACGATGTCGGCATCCTGTGAGCGGGCAAATGCAGGTAGAATTTCGCGGGTTCGACCAGGAAGCAAATGGACAGCACTGGGGTCGATGTCATTCTTTGCCGCGAGCGAATCGAGTTGATGCCGATGCTCGTCGCGCATTTTTTCTTCAAGCTCTCGAACGGGCACTTTCATTGGTTTGAATTCCAGCTTCGCAAATGAGCTCACTTCCTCGAGCCGTTCGTAAGTGTGCAGCAACAGCAATTTTCCGCCACATTTCTCGGCAAGGGACTTCGCGGTATCGACAATCTCCTGAGTGAGCTCGCCTTTCTTGTCATGCGGGTGCATTGGATCTACAGCCGCGACAATAATCGGGCTATTGTCCCAGTGGTTTGGCTTGGCCAGCCAGAGTGGGAAATCGAGTTTACGAATTAGCTGCCAGTCGTTGAACGTGAACGTCGCCCGTTCTGCGGGGCTGTGATAGACCGTGCCCTTGACCACGAGCAGGGGCTCGCAGTCCAGCGCCATCGCGACGATCGCATCGCTTGCAGGGCGCTCCTGAACGATCGACGTCGAAACATTCACTCCGAAGTCCTCGATCGCTGCGACGAGTCGCTCAATTTCTTCTTCCTGCGCCTGTCGGACTGTATTGGCGATCTGTTTTGAGTCAACAGAGATCATGAAACTGCTGCGCAGGTAGCTAACGGTTGGGTCGCTCAGAACGAGCTTCAGATCTGCGTCGTAGAATTTGGCAATCCTCGCAGCCCGTGTGGCAACCTCCAGCGGGAAGCGTTCCATTTCAACAATGGCGAGAATCGTATTGCGCATTTCGGTCTCCGGCACAGGCGTGTCCGACTCGGGGATCAGATTAGCGACCCGCCAAAATGCTGACAATTCGTATTTGACGTATTTCAAGCGCCGAAATGCTGATGATTGATGCGATTTGCACTACACTCAGCTTATTGCACAGTCGTGCAAGATAATAATTGGGGTTACGAAAAAAATGAAAATAATCAAAATCATAGCAGCAACAATGGGCGTGACGGCGTTAACACTTGCGTGCGTCGCCCAGGAAGAAGAAGACGAAGGCCCGATCGCATTTACGTACGCGACGTATTACTACTGTGGCGGAGGACCATTGAGTCGTGCTGACGAAATCATCGCGGAAGATGCAGACCGCATGAACGGCTTTGTCGAGGACGGCACCATCACGGGCTGGGGTTGGCTGAAGCACCACACGGGCGGCCGATGGTCGCGTGCACAGTATTTTCAGGCGGAGTCGATGGAGGCACTGCTGACTGCTTACGATGCAATGAATGCCGATGATGACGGCGAAGACGAAGCGGATGATGGTCCTGGTTTCGGCGAGATTTGCCCGAGCCACGAAGACTACATCTGGAAGGTCGACAGCGGTTCCGACAGCGAGGCGCGTGGAGCGGCCGGTTTCGCGGTCTACTATGTTTGCGATATCAACAAGGAAGAGCGCGCGAGTGAAATCGTTGAAGAGCACATGGGTCCGATTCTCAACGGCTTTGTTGAAGACGGTACGCTTTCTTCATGGGGTTACTCGACGCACGTCGTTGGCGGAAGATTCCGTTCGCTGCAGACAATGACGGCGCCGGACATGCAATCCCTGATGGCAGGTCGCGCCAAGGTGATTGAGGCGGTCTACGCTGAAGACAGCGAGGCTGGCGAAGAATTTTCCCAGATCTGTGGTCCGCACGTCGACTACATGTGGAACATCGGACTAGAAAAGTAAAACGACAACCGTCGTAGAAAGCAAAAGAGCCGGGCATTGCCCGGCTCTTTTTTTTGTCCGTTTGTTGTGCGCTTACGAGCGCTTGAAGCGACTGAAGAATCCGCTTTTGTCGTCGTCATCGTCATCGTCGTGGATTTCGGGCGGGCGCACACTCAGTGCTGCCAGTGTCTGCGTCATCGACGTGTTGATCTGGTCCTCGATTGACTCTGGATGCTCAAACGCCGGTGGCGGTTCGACACTTGCCGTGGGCATCGCTACGGGCTCGGGTGCATGAGCCGACGGGGCCGCGTTCAATGCTCGAACGGTAGCAAGTCGCTGCGTGGCCGACAGGTTCGTATGGCCCGTAACTCCGTTGGGCATCGTTTGGAGTTCGACATTGAGTTCGGGAATCCCTTCGGATTCGTCCATGGATACGGGGGGTTCTTCCTCAACCTCGACCTCAGCCTCAATTTCGGCCTCGATCTCGGCCTCGATCTCGAGCCCAGCATCGTCCGCATCGTCATTGGCTGAAAGTTCAGGCGGTGCGTTTGCGGCCACCGCGGCTGCCATCATGCTGAATTCTTCGCCGAACAACGTCTCGGCCATCTTGTCGTCACAGTCGTCAATTGTCTTGGCTTGAGCCAGGTTCGCGGCAATCTGCTCGAGTTCGGCATCTGCCTTGCGAGCTTTCGCCTCATCTTCAGGGCTGATCACAACTTCAGGTTCAGGCGGTGGTTCGACGACTGGTTCGGGTTCGGAAACTGCAACCGGTTCTGGTTCCGGCTCAGGCGCTGGTTCCAGCTCAGGCACAGGAACGGGTTCCGGTGTCGCGACCGCAACCGGCTCAGGTTCGGGCTCGGGTTCTGGTATTGCGACTGCAACCGGCTTGGGCTCAGGCGCAGGTTCCGGCTCCTGGATGGCAGCGGGCTCTTGGTAGGCAGCCGGCTCAAACGCCGGTGTCGTCATATCCTGGAGAATCGGCAGGGCGGTGATAGTGTCTGAGGATTCGTTCAGGTCGGCCTGTAGGTCGGCCAGAGAGGCGGCAAGCGCGGCAGCCTCGAGCTGTACCTCGACTGATTTTTGGGCCTTCGCTTTTGCCTTCGCTTTATCTTTCCTGGCATTCGCCTCAGCGAGTATTACGGCTGTTGGGCGATCGTCGAGAAGCGGTTGTTCGTCAGCCTTCTTCGCCGCCTCGATCGCAGCGCGCTTCGCCGCCGCCGCCCTGGCGATTTTGGTTGCCTTGTCGACCTTTGTCTGAATTTGGCGGTCCAGCGTGATCTCTGGCACCAATTCCGGGATTTCCTCAGGTTTACTTTCCGCACCGGCGTCACCATCAGCATCGGGCACGAGCCCCTGGGCCACTGCCATGGCGTGCTCAAGTGCATCCAGATCCGGACGAAGTTGCGCCAATGTCGGGTCGCGCTCCCACGCCGGCACTTCATCTTCAAGTGCCTCGACCTGCGCGGCCTGGAGATTGTCTGCGTGCGCTGCTGCGTCACTTACCGAAAGTGTTGGCAGGCCCTGCTCGGTTTGCTCCAGCGTCAATTCCGGAACCTCAGTCGGCTCCGGATCTACTGCTGGCGGTGTCGGCTCGGCTGCTCTTGCCAGAGCGGGCGCCAGCACTTCCAGATTTGGCAGTGTGTCCTGTATGAGCTCCGGGACCTCGTCATCGTCCGTGGGAGGTACTGGCACTGGTTCCTCGGCCACAACCGCCGGTACCGGTGCCGGCTCAGGCGCTACCACGGGTGCGGCGGCGGGCGTTTCCTGGTTGAGATCCAGCCCGTATTCTTCACTAGCCACCAGTTTGATCTGGGCGACGTTGACGCGTTCGAGTTTATTTTCGACAGCCGAGATCAGCGACGATTCAACGAGGTTATTCGCCAAACGCGGTATGCCTCCGCTGAGTCGGTGAAGTACATCGGAACAGCCGTCCTCGAATACGACATCAAATTCGTTACCGGCGAGTCGGAAGCAGTGTTTGAAGTAGCCCATAAGCTCGCTGACGCCGAACGGTGCGATGACTTGCTTCAGTCTGAGACGCTGTCTAAGGCGGGCTAATCGTGCCGCCTGCAATACCTCATTCGCGCCATTGTCTCCCATCAGGACGACATTGGCGCCCTCA
Organism: Woeseiaceae bacterium; assembly: GCA_013138675.1. Classification (GTDB taxonomy): domain Bacteria; phylum Pseudomonadota; class Gammaproteobacteria; order Steroidobacterales; family Woeseiaceae; genus UBA1847. Next base: position 5,614 of record WTCH01000068.1, read on the forward strand.
GACACACCGGCATCTGACGCGGTCAGGGCTTCCAGCTCCGACAATGCATCGACACCAATACGGGCAACGTCTTCAACTACGAAAAATACTCGCGTGCCTTCATCGGCATGCTGTTTGAGTAAGCGTCGGAAAGTCGTGAATCTCTGCACGGTGCCGGAGGGCAGCTCAACGCCCATTTCTTCGAGTAGCAATTCAAGCATCTCGTCATGACCGAGCTGCATGCGGCCGATAGTGACGATGACCTGTTGCTTGCCGATAGCGTCGAGCGCGCGCCGCACGATGGTCGTTTTGCCCACGCCGACTGGCCCGTTTACTGAGACAATCGCATCCGGCGCCGAGAGGGCTTTCTTTAACCCGGCCATAGCCGTAGCCGTCTGGGGTCCGACGAATACGTCGGAACCCTTGGCCAGGGCTCTGAATGGCCGCTTGTTCAGGCCAAATTGGGTCTCGTACATAACGTATCCGATCCGAGTAGTTGCCGGGGTATTTCACGTAACCTATGGTTCAAACGGCAGTTTGGGGCTAAAAAAGCCGAATTACATGGAGTTAGGTCACAAAAAACCAATGTTTGGCGATTTTTTCATCCAGATGCACCAAACCGAACAATAAGGTTAGATTTCGATCCAAAAGGCTCAAAATACGGGGCCTTTCAAAACTTACAACCGGACTCGACTGGATGAAACCCAAGCACCGCAAATGGATAGTGATTCCCGGGATACTCGTGGTCGCATTCGCGATAGCCGCAGGTCTCGCACAATTGAAGCCCGAACCACCCAAGAACGAAGATCAGGAACTTGATCCCCTGGTCGAAGTAATTGTGTTGGAAGTGTCAACCGAGAGCTTCAGAATCGATAGTCAGGGCACGGTCAAACCACGCACGCAAACCGTGGTGAGTGCGGAGGTGTTGGGCTCAGTTGTCAGCATATCCCCCAAGTTTGTCGCGGGTGGCGTGTTTAAAGCGGGCGAGACGCTGATGCGTATCGATCCAACCAATTACACAGTTGCGGTGGACAAGGCGGAAGCCCTGGTCGCGCAAAGGCAGATAGAATTTGATGGAGCGCAGAAGTTGCGCAGTCAAGGCTATCGCGCCGAATCCGAACTCGCGTCTGCAGTTGCTGCACTTGCCTCGGCGCAAGCAGAACTTGTTGGTGCCCGACGCAACCTTGAGCGTACTCATATTCGTTTGCCGTATGCCGGCATGGTGCTCAGCAAAGACGCGGATCTCGGTCAGTTCGTGAATCCCGGAACGGTCCTGGGCGTGACATTTGCGACTGATCTGGCGGAAGTCAGGCTGCCATTGACGGACCAGGATCTGGCGTTTGTTGATATGCCCGATGCATCCGCAGTCTCTGCGAATGGCAGCGGCAGCGGGCCGGCTGTCAGTTTGACGGCAATTCAGAAAGGCAAGATAGCCAACTGGAACGCGCAAATTGTCCGCTCCGAAGGTGTTGTCGATGAACGTAGTCGAGTGACCTATGCCGTCGCACAGATTGCCGACCCGTATCAACTGGAATCCGATGGAACGCCATTACCGATAGGGACTTTCGTTAGTGCCAGGATCGATGGAACCGCGAATGTTGATGTGATTCGTATTCCGCGAACTGCACTGCGCGGTGCTGACCAGGTCCTGGTCGTCGACAGCGAAAACACAATTCAGATTCGAACCGTCGACATCCTCCGGGCCGACAATCAGTACGCCTATGTCCGTGGTGGAGTTACAGCTGGTGAACGCATTACAACAACGGCGATTGAAGCTCCGACAAACGGCATGTCAGTCCGTACGGCTGACATGATTGGAGCAGAGACTGAAAGCGACGGCGACCAGATTGCCTCTCGCCTCGAAGGAGAATAGCTGTGCGACTGCGAACCAGAAGTAGCGAGAAGGGCTTAATTGCCTGGTTTGCTGGCAACCATGTGGCAGCAAATTTGTTGATGTGGTTCATCATCGTTGCCGGCCTGATCTCAATTTCGACGATGCGCAAACAAACAACGCCCGACTTCGAACTGAACTGGATTCAGATTCAGGTCCCGTACCTTGGAGCCGCGCCTCAGGAGGTCGAAGAGGGCGTCGTCATCAAGATTGAGGAAGCGATCCAGGATATTCAGGGAATCGTCGAAATCAACTCGAGGGCTAACGAAGGATCCGGGCGCGTGACCATCGAGGTATCGCGGGATGTCGACATCAATGAAGTCCTCACTGAGGTAAAGACTCGTGTTGACGCCATCTCGACGTTCCCCGGGCTAACGGAAAAACCTGTCATCTACAAAGTGGAACCGGATACGCCCGTAATTTTCGTCGCGATACACGGCACAATCGATGATTTTTCGCGCAAGCTATTAGCTCAGGAGATTCGTAACGATCTGCTGACAATGCCTGAAATCAGCAAAGTCGATTTTTATGGCGATCGTGCTTTTGAAATCAGCATCGAAGTCTCTGAGCATGTGCTGCGGCAGTATGGGCTGACAATGACGGAAGTGTCCGAGGCGATACGTGCCTCGTCGGTCGACTTGCCCGGCGGAACCATAAAGACCGAAGGAGGCGATATCCTTCTGCGCACAGAGGGCCAGGTATACACAGGCCTTGAGTATGCGGACCTGGTATTGCGTACGTTTCCGGATGGCACGCGGCTGACACTGGGCGACATCGCCAATATCAATGACGGTTTCGTCGAGTCAGAGGGTTTCGGTCGTTTCGATGGACAACCG
>WTCH01000077.1 GCA_013138675.1 Woeseiaceae bacterium
AGAAACGCAGACGCGACCGTATGCCCGGCGAATGACAGTGCTTTTTGGCCGGCCGATTGCAGCTGCGGTTGGAATTTACTGAGTGTCGCTTCCAGATTCGTCGCGGCCGCGCTCCAGCCTTCATGCACACGTTCTCCGATCACAGGCCAGTTCGCCACGCTGTCATTTGGCGGCGGAACCTTTGCCGTGCCATCCTCCAGTTCCGCAGCAACGACTTGCAAAGCGCCAACCGTCGAATCAGCCAGTAGCCAGGTTGGTATCACGATAATGGCGATACCGATTAAAACGATAATTATCGCAGACGTTTTTTCACGACCACCGAGCCTGGCGCTAAGCGAAACATGTGCAGGATAGACCGCAACACTGATAACCAAGCCCCAGACGAAGATGTTGATAAATGGCGCGATGATCAAGAAGCACCAATACAGCATCACGAGTACTGCAACAATTTGAACAAATGACGCCATCGCGTTGGCGAGAAATTTTTGGTCGACCGATGAGCTATCTGCGCTAGTCATGAGATTCTCCCTGTGATTCTTGTTGTGCGCCGCGCGTCTGCCGCGCACTGCCCTGCCACATTCGCTGCACGACGGCAAACAGCATTGCTGTCGTCCAGCCAACAAGCATTATGCCATTCAGTGCTTCAATGCCGCTCAGGAGGCGCCAGTTTTGAATGAGTGTGATGTCACCATAGCCAAGCGTTGTAAATGTGACAAACGAAAAATAGACGGCCTCTTCGAAGGAACCCAGTTCTCCCGGCGGCAACAGTATCAAGTATGCATACGCCCACACGATGATTTCCAGCGTGTGCAATGCGAGCAATATGAGCACCGTGCCAGTCAAGACTTTCAAGGCATTATCCGGATGGAACACATCATCCACGTTGGCATAACGACGCCCGACTACGCCCAACCACCAGGTCGTACCCACCGCATGAATGATGACGGTTATCAAAACCAGCGCTGCACCAATTAGAGTGTATATAAGCATCTAATTTCTTCTTGTTTTTCCGACGTTGTTCTTATTAGTTGCGAATGCTCACGTTTGGATTCTCGTCCAGGTACAGCATACGCCCGTTGAGGGCCTGCACGGGACGATTATTGTGATCGTAGATCGCCGTGAACGCGGCAATTTGTTCTCTCGATAACTGGGTCGGCGTCTTCCTGACGTACCATTTCACACCTTCGCTGCATGGCGGTGTGGTAAGAGATCCCTCGTAGTGGTGGAGACCAGTACCGATGTCCGGAAACACGTGCTGCGAAAACTCAGCCGAAACGTCGATCGTGGCATTCGTACCAGGGGATGCAGAAAGCTGGGCCCATAGTGGAGCGATACTGGCGTTAGCCGCGCCCTCCTCGATTAGCACGCCCACGACGGCGAGCGAACCATTGTCAGCCTGATGGACGAAATGCATCTCCATCGGGAAATGTTTGCCGTCAACCGTGTGCTCGCTGGGCGCGTGGAAGTGAAACTGCACCAATGCGAATATTCCGTCGCCAATAGCTATCGTCTCACCCGTTTTCGAGTTGACTTGAATCGTGTGACCATTATCGAGTGCATTAACGACACCGGCCTGGTTCAAGACTTCAAACTTTCGCTCGCTCGGCCTGTTAATAATTATCGCAGGCAACTCAATTTCCGTTGCGCTGGAAATATCGATCGGTGACTGCTCTCGCCCTTCTGCACACACGGACCACGCGGGATCCATCGAGGCCCATGCATCAGGACCATTATCGGCCTCGTAGCCCCAGTGCGCGACCTCGGTGTCGCCGTGATGTTCCGAACTCTTTTCAGAGTCGATACACGACGCGAGTAACAGCGCAATAATTGTGCATGCGATTGTAGACGCATGATTGGTGGTTGTAGGCATGTACGCTCTCACTTCTGGTGATAACCAGCACTCCAAGTGCCTGCCATCCTGCTTGACTAGCATTCAGGCACCGTAACCTGACCTGCACCGTCCTGCAAAATAGCCGGTACCAGGGCCAAGGTGCAGGGATTTGTCACGACGCCAACATGATTGTCGGCAACGCCATAGGTTGCAATTGCATTGCGCTGCGCCGACTCAACCAACTGACTTTCTACGGTCACAACTCCATCATCTTCCTCTCGCTCACCGCCCACTTCATGGCTGTACGAGTAGATAAGGTGATGGCTCGGTCCCTGCGTCAGGTCTACAGTGTCTATTAGCTGCAGGTAGTCACTGTCAGGCGCCATCGCCCACCAGACCGGTGCGATAACCGGCGACCATTTGAGGCCCGCCGCAGCGGCAGAGTGGCCGCCAAATGGAGACGCCATGCTGATAAACAGACGCGTTTTCTGCATTAGTTCGTCATCTGCCTGGTACATCATCCCCTTGCTGACCAAGCCACCCATACTGTGCGCAACAACATCCAGCTGCGGAATTTGATAGCGACGAATTATCTCATCGAGTGCCTCGTTAAGAATGTACGACGTGTACTCGAGCGGGAAAGCGCTGGGATAATGAAACAGCAATAGCTGGTAGTCGTCAGGGATCACATTAGCGAAATCTTCGAAAATGCGCGGCGTGTCATTGATGCCGTGCACAAGAAGTATCGACTTCTGAGTCGGATCAAACTCCTTGAGCACGTATAGCCCATACCCAACCTTTTCCTGAAACGCTCCGGGCTGCCACATACCCAGCTCCATGTTCTCGGCAGAGAATGCCTCGTCATCCCAGGAAACGACTCGCAGGAAATTCTTTGCGATTCTGTTTTCTGCGAGTAAAGCCGACATTGACAAGTCGAGGTGCTGTTCAAGGTCGGTAGCACTCGCCAAGTCAATCTGTTGAATCTCAAGCGCCGTATAATCGACGCGATCCTGACCTTCCATCGCGCTAAACCAGTTAATGGTTGGGTCGTCAATTCGCGCCGCCGGTTCTCCGCTTTGATACGTAAAATCTCCGTTTGTGTCCGAAAAAGCCAGTAGCGTGTAGTCCGCTTTCGGGACCAGCATGTAGAAGGACTCGCCCGGGCTTACTGATCTTGCCCTAACTACCGAAATGCCATCCGGCTCGTTCTCGAACAGCCCAACCAGAATAACGGATTCGTCATCAAGCCCGCTGGCGCTGCCCTTGAGGTAGCCGTAGCCTTCCGTGACGTTCTCGAGATCTTCCTTGAGATCCAGCATCCCGCAGGACGAAATAAGCAGTCCGGATGCGGCGAGAGCAACGCTGGCGAAAAAACGCCTTAACCTGAACATGACACTTCTCCTGGTTGAAGGGGCGTCGGGAAACATAACACCTGGTTCAAACACATTTATCAATCATCCTGCGTTCGACGTCTTTAGGAATGTCGATCAATTTGTAGAAATTATCGACGTAACGGACCAGGTCTTCTCGCACGTAGGGTTTCAAGCCTTCCTGTTCGTCAATCAGTGCGTAGATCGCGTCGCGACTGTCCCCGAATTTCTGCAAGGACGCCTCAATATGCTCGTTGTTAACACACCGCCCACGATAAAGCCGTTGTCGCACGTTCCTAATACGGAAATTTTCATTCACAACTGCATAGGGTGCGTTAACAAATCCTGATTGATCGAAGTCGTACGGGATGGCGATGATGGGATCAATATTGTTCCCGAACAAAACATAGTTGTGGCAGCACTCATCACCTGGAGGACCGGCGATGGGAGAAAAATCCGTATTGCCTATCAGGTAGGCGAACACGGATGTCAGGTTCAGCCTCTCTGGATTAATCGAGGCCACCGTAGTTCGTTCAACTTCCAGGCCTTCCAGTTTGGATCGCTCACCAAGTCGACTCTTGTGCTCGATAAGGAATGCATAACGTATTTCCGGTTCTTTGGTTTTCTCCGTATTCGCAAAGCTGACACGCAGTAGCCGCGCTCGAAAACTCCGGTCGGAAACAGCATTCAGGATTCGGTAGGCGAGATATTCCCGAAGAACAGATTGCTCGTATCGATTAGCGTACTTGCAAGGGATAACCAGTTTTAATTTGTTCTGCCCCTCAAACAAGGTTCCGCGGGTTTGTTTTCTCTTTAGATTGAGGAGCACCGGTGGGTAATCACAAGTTTTATGCCGGAAATGCCCCCGCGTTCGAATCTCGAGATCGAGTTCGACCGCCGTGCCGTCGGCTTGCAGGTACTTGATCAACCCTGGCAAATAGTCGTCCCTCGGCCGTTCCCGGACAAGCGTCGTGAACGGAGCCTCGATAGTTACCTGAAGTGTTTCGTCACTCTGAAATAA
>WTCH01000002.1 GCA_013138675.1 Woeseiaceae bacterium
GCGCCGGTGTGACTGATCGCACCTGGACAGTGGACATGCCGCAGACGTCGGGCGAGTATGAGTTCCGCCTGTTCGCCGACGGCGGTTACACGCAGCTCGCCGTCAGCGCGCCGATCACGGTCGTGGATCCCGAACCTGAGCCGGGGACTACTACGACGCTGACACCGAGCACGAACAGTGCTGCGCCGGGCGACGCCGTTACGCTGACCGTCGCCGATGCGCCCGGCGGTGCGACGGATTGGCTGGCGCTCGCGAATGTTGACGCGCCCGTAACCACCTTCCTAAAGTTTGTCTATGTGGGCGCCGGTGTGACCGATCGCACCTGGACAGTGGACATGCCGCAGACGTCGGGCGAGTATGAGTTCCGATTGTTCTTGAACAACGGCTTCACGGAACTTGCCGTGAGTCCGCCAGTGACGGTGGAATAAAGGGGCATCGAAGCTCAGAGGCACGTGAGTCGCGATCGACGGCGTCGAGTAAATCTGGCCGGCTGCCTCTTAGAGAACGCCTGCGAGAAAATGGTGGGACACGCGGATTTTCAGTCGCGAGTCGGTGAATCGAGCGATGACGATGTTTGACTGATGGAGCAAATTGATGGTCCAGCTTCTGGTCATCTCGATGATTCGTATTATAACCAGCACGTTTTTTCGGCGAATCGATGTCGTCGGCCTGGAGAATGTGCCTGCCGATGGCGCGATAATTTTTGCAGGCAATCACCCGAACGCACTAATGGATGGATGGCTGCTGACCGCGAAATGTGGTCGATGGCCATTGCACTTCGTCGCCAATGCAAAGCTCTGGAAATATCGAATGCTGGTTCCAATCCTGAACGCGACCGGCGCCGTTCCCGTATTCCGTCGCGAGGAACATGACGGCGACGTCGATAATCAGCAGGCGTTCGAAACACTTTATGAAGTCATAGAATCCGGTAATTGCATGGGAATTTTCCCGGAAGGTGTAAGTCACGCCGAATCAAAAATACTCAAACTGAAAACGGGAGCGGCCCGAATTGCGCTGACCGTCTCTGCCCGTGGCAAAACAGGCGTCAGAATCATTCCGTGCGGGCTGAATTACATTCACCGCCACCGATTCAGAAGCCAGGTTCTCATTGAGTTCGGCCAGCCCATTGTTATTGGTGATGAGTGGGTGATGGCGTACCGGGAAGATGATCAGGCCACTGTAAGAAAACTGACGGATCAACTTGCACAGGCATTGGCAGCCGTCACGCTGAACGCTCCGGATTGGCGCACCTTGCGTTTTACTCAAACCGCCAGAAGATTGTACAAGCCATCAACAGCAGTTCTAAGCCCGGGCGAATACGTTGAACTGACGCGCCGCTTTGTTGAGCGATACGATGAGTTCGCCAGCAATCCGGAGATGCAGGCATTCCAGAATGCTGTTGAGGACTATCAGGCGCGACTGGATATGCTGGGACTGAAGGATTATCAACTTCGAAAACCGATCACGCTTGGCGATGCTTTTCGAAAAATTGTGTTTCGCGCACTCACAATAGTCGCGTTGCTGCCACTCGCAATACCTGGCGCCTTGTTGCACCTTCCTGTCGGCTGGATCGCCGCAGCGGTGGGAGAGCGTTTTAGCTATGAAATGGACGATGTCGCTACACTGAAAGTATTTGCGACGATTTTGCTGTTGCCGATTCTCTACCTCATCATCGCAATTTTGATCGGCGTTAATTTCGGCTTCTGGTGGTCGTTCGCGGCAATAATCGGACTGACTGTTAGTTTCTTCGCGTCGGTACGGCTCATCGAAGCGGAGGCTGGGTTGTTCCTGTCGGTTCTGTCGGTGCTGAGACTGGCACGCCTCGGCAGCGAAGTTGACGATTTGCGTGCGACGAGAAAAGTACTCGTCACGCAAGTCAGAGCACTGGTGGATCGCCTGGCTCCTACTGAGACGGCCCGGATGTTTACGAGCAAGGACTTTACTCAAAGCTAACAACAGAATATTGGCAAAAGATCTTTGTGGCACAAATCCCGCACATGGCAAAAGTGACCGGTCAGACACCCGATCCCTGATGTTTGACATCATGTGTCTCGTCGTTGACTCAGCGAGCACTCGGGTAAACAGGAAGAAGTAAGAGTGAACTCTGCAGGAATATATGTTTGCCGGCCATTCAGAGAAGGTAATCTGCTACGACTTCGACCAATTGATCCGTCCATCGCTCCGGAAACGGCTCAAGAATTTCCACGGACTTTTCAATATCTGCTTTAAAAACACGATCAAGAAGTTCGTTAACCGCTGGTGCATGAGAGGTTGCTAAATTGAGTTCTTTCTTGGTTCGAAAACTCAATTTATCCCAGTTGGCGGATCCAAGGCACGCCCAGCCGTCAAAAATCGCGGCTTTTATGTGCGACATTCCCGGGTACAAATAGACTCGAATGCCGTTTTCAAGCATCGCATTTACCGCAAGTACGTTACTTCGATTGACCGGTCCGTGATTACCAACCAACGGCATGATCACCCGTACATCAACGCCACGTCTTCTCGCCTTCGCCAGTTCGTACAACATCGCATCGTCAGTAAAATAGGCGTTCTGGATATAGATATGCTGTTTCGCGTTACGAATAGCAGCCTGTTGCGTCCGAAAAATCTCTGCATTGCCGGGTTTCGTAAATAAGGCACGAATCGGATAGCCAATATCCTGTGCATAGTTGTGATTGGGTCTCATTTTGTGGAAAAAATATCCCACATCGCCAAGCGGACCCGCATGCGACCAGGCGTCTCTGAATTCCTGATGAATGATATCGACGACAGGTCCATGCGCTTCCATCATCATATCGTGCCAGACATATCGATATTCCCGGCCAATATTCATGCCGCCGGTGAAGACAGTTTCGTTGTCGATAATGGTTGTCTTAACATGATCACCTGATATCAACCACGGGTTTTTGCCCTGCCTGACATCAATATTGGAACCTTCTTCAAGAAATCGTCTGACCGAATCAGGAGCCACGTAATCTTCGGGCATACTTTCGTGCGCCGCACCGGTCGCGACGATCGTTCCCAAACCGTCCAGCAGAATCTTAACTTCAACGCCCTCTTCAGCACGTCGCCTCAGCAGGCGGCCAATGCTTTCAGCGACATCATCGTTATCGAATATATAGGTTCGAATCAAAATAGATTTCTGAGCCGACGTAAAGGCATCGATAAGGCGAGTGAAATATTCCTCGCCGTCGATAAGGTACTCGATTGTCCATTTGCTGGCCGGCCGACCGGTAATGCTGTCCAACTGCTGTTCCCACACGTCGATATCCATGGGCGCACTATCGGTAACCTCTCCTATCGGCTCCGATTCGAGCGTTACCAACCAGGTTGGTCTGACCGTTTCCGTCGCTGCATCAGTTACAACGAAGAACAGTCGAAAAACCGATGACACCGGCCGGACAATCAATCCACCAAGATGACTCTGAGCAACATGCCCTACTGACTGGGCCATTTGCATTTGTGATGAAGCCGGTGCAGATTCCCGTCGAGCAGGCGCATAGCGAACGAAGACGGCGATGGGCAGATCGAGGTCTACGTAAAGGAAGGGCAATGAATAGGCGCCGGCATCGCCAGTGTCAAAGACAATACGCCGGTCACTGATGCCTTCCTGCTTGAGGAATACCTCCAGCTGCGGTAATCCGAGTCGGATAAATTCGGCGAAACTGATGCTCTCACCAACAGAATAATCCTGCGGCTTATCCGGCAAGAGACGCGCTTCGAACCGATCGACCTCGTTGAAATAAAGGAAGTAGTCATCGTTATCGAAATGCATAACCACACCGATCTTTTCCGTGTGCGGCAGTATCGAGGAAAACAGATCGTCACGAAATCGGTCCCACCGTTCACTGGTTAAAAGCCTTGGCCTTATCGGAGACTCAGGAACCTCACTCCATCGTTCACGCTGCTGGAAGTCCAGAGGCAAAATATGGGGTCCGCGATACGTACCATCCGTATTACCCTCGACCGCAGCGATGTCGATGCGATTCGACCAGTTTCCGCCAGCGAAAACCAGGCCATCTTCACTCTCGTAGCTAATGAAAAACGCGTCATCTCCGATAAATGCCTCGGACGTCACGAGAGAACGGGCGACGCCTTGTTCTGCAAACTTCGCTGGCAGAATGGGGTAGTTTTCGGCTGCAAAATCACTGGCCAACTCAGGCTGACCGGAACACCCTGTGATAAAGGAGAACCCAAGAAGACAAACTACTTGCACAGGCAATTTTGGATATAGGGTCATATGCCGCCGCATCTTTGGAGAAATCATTAGCCCTGACCGTAAATTTTATCAGGATTAGCCGATTATGGTTCTCAATCGCTGACTTCTTTTCTCACACCCATCATGCAGTGGAGATTAACCTGATCGCCGATTCTCAAAGACACTTCGCACCTGTTCCATGAGGCGCGGAATGTCTTTTCCATCCAAACCGTCGACAAGTATCGGCTCATCAATGATGAGGCGCACCTTTCCAGGCAATAGATCGAGGCTATCTGAAGGA
>WTCH01000352.1 GCA_013138675.1 Woeseiaceae bacterium
AGAACGTCCTCGCATTGATGTTCGCCGAGCCGGCACGGTCACTATTCCAGCGGACCATTCTGCAAAGTGCTGCCAACTATGGATTGTCGATGCCCACGCTTGACGACGAACGGCAGCGTGGCATCGACCTCGGACGCGTCGTGGGCGCCGAGACACTCGAAAGACTGCGGGAGGTCCCTGCGGACGAGTTGCTCGAGATGTACACCGACAGCTTTTCCGATCACTATCATTCACCTGCCATCGATGGCCAACTCATCACCGAGTCGACTTGGGAGGACATTCAGGCCCGGGACTTTGCTGGCCACCAGCTAATGGTTGGCACCAATAATGCGGAATGGCTTGGCAGCGTCTCCGACGATACAACCGTTGACGATGTCTTGCTGGCCGCACGAAACAACCCACGCATAGGTGGTGACAAGGCAATACCGCTGATTGTCGGTGAGGACGATCCTCGCCGTGCGATGGACCGACTCATTACCGCTGATGCCTATCTTTGCCCATCACAGAATGTGGCCGCAAATCGGACAGCATCTGGCGGCAGCGCCTGGATGTACTTCTTTTCCCGCGTGCGCGAAGACGAAGCCGCCAAGGCCTTCGATGCCTTTCACGGTGCCGAATACTCCTACGTATTTGGTGTGCATGACGACTATATGACGACGACGGCCACGGACCACAAGCTTGCCGCGACAATGCAGAAGTACTGGATCAATTTTGCTGCGACCGGCAACCCAAACGGTGCAGGCATTCCCGAGTGGCCAATGTTCAAACACCCCGACCCACTCGTTCAGGAACTCGGAGACGAGATCAGGACAGTCCCCGCATTAGAGCCTGAGATGTGCGCGGCCTTCGAGGAGTGGAACGATCAACAGAAGTAGCAGCGCAATGACGCCGCAATTGTCGAACTAGTTATCCAGGCTTGCGAACATCACCGGTGAGTCATCGGCAAGGTACCCAATGTCATCCGGATCGGCTTCAGGTCTTGGGTAGACGCTGGACGGCTCATCGACACAATCATCGTAGTGCGCCTCAGGATCAACGTGAGGTTGTCGACGAAGGCAGAACACAAACGAATGAACAAAGGCTCGCGTCCGAGCATGGGCTCAGCTATGCCGTGTAACTTTTGCTTGCGCTTGCGTGCCATTGTCCAGCTCTGCGACATTCAACGTAGAACTCAAGACTAGCAAAATCGGTAGAGTGTACGTATGACTACATCGTCACTACCGGTAAAAAATAAGGACTACGCGATGCGCCTATTAGCCCGAGTTGGGATTTCAATCTTAACTGTCGCCGCTGCCTTGAGTATTGGCGCTTGTGCGGCAGAAAATTCCGCGGACGATCTTCCTGCAACTTTGGCGAGCCAGTATGTGGAAGAAGCCGGCGTTTCCGGCATCGCCGTCAGTGTTGCCTTGCGCAATGAAATTGTATGGAGCGAGGGGTTCGGCTTCGCAGATATCGAGCAAATGGTTGCGATCGATCCCGCAGCGACCAAATTTCGTGTTGGCAGTACGGCAAAGTCAATGACGGCAATGGCCGTAAGCATATTGTACGAGTCCGGCAAGCTGGATCTCGACGAGCCCATACAGACCTATCTGCCGGGATTTCCTGAAAAGTCCGGAGTGATCACAACGCGGATGCTAGCGGGTCATATCGCAGGAATTCGACATTACAAGAACGATGAAGAATTTCTCAGTGCCGTAACCTACACGTCAATTGCGGACGCGCTGAGCATTTTTTCTGACGACCCGGTCCTTTTTCAACCCGGGGCCAGGTTTTCGTATTCAACGTACGGTTTCAGCCTCATCAGCGCCGTACTGGAGCGCGCCGCTGACCAGGAGTTTCTGGCATTCATGTCGGAGAATGTGTTTGGGCCAACCGGCATGACCTCAACGGTCGCCGACCGCGTCGTGCCAATCATCAGCAACAGGTCGCGTTACTACACAACGACAGATGGCCGGCTCGTTAATGCACCGTGGGTGGACAACAGCAACAAGTGGGCTGGCGGCGGCTTGTTATCTACATCCGAAGATCTTGTGCGCTTCGGTTTAGCGCATTTGTCGGATGAATTTTTGAGCCGACAAACCATTGAGATGATGTGGACGTCACAAGTAACGGCCGATGGCCAGAAAACCGGTTACGGAATCGGCTGGAACATACGGACTGACAATGCCGGGCGAAGGATTATTGGACATGGCGGCGGTTCCGTCGGAGGAATCACGGAGCTTCGAATTTATCCGAACCAGGGGCTGGTGATCGCGATTATTACCAACACGAGTCCCGCAAACCTGGCTCAGTTGACGGACAGCATCGTCGACGTATTTCTGGAAGACTGAGACCTACCGCGTCAGCTGCGCCAGGTGTTCTTCGGTGTGGAGTTGCTCGCAGTTCGATGAAACGGTATCGACTTTGGTAATCAATCCGTCCATTCCGTAACGAGCTTCAGCTATGCAGGTGTAGTGCCGCGCACCTGAAGTAACACTGTTATTTGTCGCACGCCAACGCGCAAGGCCATCTCGGTCTGGTGACGCTTCCAAATTGAGATTGTTCGGCTCTCCCCATCTCGCGATCATGTCGGAAGCCGGTGCGCCAACCCAGGATATAGCGGCCCGGTGAAACGCGCTTTCGTCATCGGCCGCCTTATAACCCGAAGAGGCACAACTGGTCAGCAACAGCGCTAGCAGAACAATTTTAAACATCGGCTTTTCTCTTTGTTTTTATGTTGTCGTTATTGAGCCGTTAGTTTTCGCGCGACATCCCCGGTTCTTATGCCGCCGGACTGAACCACCTTTGCGTTGATTCCGCGAAAGTTCAATTTCTTACCCATCCCTGCGTTTACGAACACTACGGCATCTTTGCCGAAACGTGCCGCAAATTTCTTGCAACCTGTATGTGGTGGTTCGGTCACCTCGATGATCGCGTCACCTATCGCAAGCCGCGTGCCCGGTGGCAGGTTGTCGGGGCTCAGATCCATATCCAGGTACAACTGGTCGCCCGCAAGGTGTCGTCTGTCGGGGTCGTCAGCAACGAGTGCCACAATACGTGCGTTCATGATATTAATCTGCATGTCGGGATCAGCCGTGCCATCGGGCATATGCCGACTGCCGCGGCTCAGCCAGTTGTCGCCAACAAGACCCTGTTCGCAATCCAGCGTGCCTTGCGCGACGACTTCCCGCTCCTCGACGGCCGGGCGGCGTACGATGAGCTCGAGCACACCATTGTCTTTTGGTGATTGCAGAATGTTATCGAGCCCTTGCTCGAGTTCCTCGCTGCTAAGTTGTCTTGTCGACGTCATATTTCGAAAACCTCCTTTAATGGATACCGGGTCGCCATGCCGCGCTGCGCGCGTCGCTGAGGTCATTGATGACCGGCACGTCGTAGGATCCGTCCGCAGCCATGCACCGAATATCGTAATTCTCACCTGATTCGTCCTGCGCGGAGGTAACCAGCAGTGCGCTGCGATCAGGTGACCATGCCGCATAGAAGTGTTTGCCGACACCGGGTGTCAGCTTGCGGCTGATGCCGTCCGCGAGCGACAGCTGGTAGATGTCGACAACGCCTTCCTCGTCAACGTAGTAATCAACCGTGCCGTCCACCGGGTTCACCGACGCGATACCAGGGAGTTCGCCCTCGAGCGCCAGCATCGCGATCTCTTCGCCTGTTTTCAGGTCGAGCGCGTAGATACCTTCCTTGCCCATTCCGTAGCGCGCATAGAACAATGTGGTCGACTCCAGGGACCAGGCGATCGCTGACGGCGAGACGAACGCGTCAGTCTGGATACGGCCAACGACCGAGCCCTGCACACGCATGACGTAGAGGTTGCCACCGATCGGCCCTGTGCCAGACCAGGGAGCATCTCGCGAAGAGTAGTACACAACGTAGTTGCCGTTCGGTGACCAGGAAGGCAACAAGTCCTGTTCCTCATTCTGCGACATGTTCACCGCAACCCCGTTCGGCAGAACCCTGGCATAGATCTCCCGATTGCCGTCCCGCAACGTGTGGAACGCAAGCGTACGCCCGTCTTGTGACCAGGTCGCCCAGTGGTCCTGGACGTCGTTGTCCGTGATTTTGACGATTGTTGCGGTGCTGGCCTGGTAGAGGTAGATATCGCCATCGCCATCCGCCGAGGAGGTGAACGCAAAATCCGTCGATTGCAGCGGTTCGCAGACTGTGAGAGCTGCCATATTTAGGGCTGGCATGGCGCTGGAGGGCGCAACACCACTGCCCGTAGCGCAGCCGGCGAGCGCGATCGAAATCATGGCAAGTAATTGTATTTGTTGGTTTTTTGTCAAACCATTAACCCTAATTTAGCGCACCAATAGGCTTGTATCGGCCCCCACAGGGTATATACTGCGCCCAGCTTGAATGTACGCCAACTATTTATGTATCACGTTCAGATGTTCCTTAGATTAGGTCGTTCTGCTTTTCATAAGTAATAGCAACACTTTCAGCGAACCAGCCCGCAAGGGCAAAAACTTACTCATGTTAAACAGGAGACTCTAATGTCTAAAGTTACCGGAACCGTCAAATGGTTCAATGATTCAAAAGGCTTCGGCTTTATCGAGCAGGAAAGTGGACCTGACGTATTCGTCCATTTCAGCGCTATTTCAGGCGACGGCTTCAAGTCACTCGCCGAAGGCCAGAAAGTCGAATTCACCGTCACCGACGGTCAGAAAGGACCTCAGGCTGAAGACGTAATCGCAGTCTAAGGTGTCCGGACGCAAGTCTAGGAAAGGGCGTGCTCTTCGGGGCGCGCCCTTTTTCTTTGGGCGCTGGATGGACCCGAACCCCTGGCGAGCATGAGCCACACAACAACGCCAAGCGAAGACTAGCAGGCGCGTAGCTTCTCCGTGAGCACGCGAAGTCGTTGACGATAAGCTTCGCCCTGCTCCGAGCTGTAGCCGCCGCGCATCTGGGCATCGATTTCATCGATCGAATCCCGGTAGTGCTTTTTGCAGGTCTGAATCTCTTCGTCACTGCGCCCGCTCGCGAAGCTGCGAGTCGGTGTTGAAGCGAAAGGCTGTGGCTCGCCCGGTTCTTCGGCAAGTATTTCCTGCACCTCACCTTCGCCGTCACAACCGCCGATTCCTTCGGTGAATGACAGCGGCAATGCCTCGCAATTCGCTTCGCCGAAGGAGCCGACCCGGCATTTGGCACCTGAAAGCTCTGAAAGTCGCTCCACCGTCACTTCATCGTTGGTCCGGAACGAGAATACATAGTTGATGACGCCTATTGATGACCTCGAGAGAGCGTCCAGGCCACCATAGCGGCCGAAAACCTCGTCCGACTTGACGCCCGCGCGCATCAGCCTGGCGGTTGAAACGGCAAAGCGATTTGCGAAGCTGCAATCCAGCCCTTTTTCAGCGGCCGCCTGTGTCGCTACCTTCTCAACCTTCTGCTCCGGGCACGGTGTTTGCTGAAACGTGAGCCCACCATCCTCAGCTGTGCACTTGAACACGTCGGCCCGTCCGGGGTTGCTGGAAACCAGCAGCCCGATAGTGACCATTCCGTATATTAAATTGCGCATAGCCCGGTAACTTTACAGGGCGGAAAATAAAAGTGCGATGTACCGCATCACAGTTCGATTGCTGCGTCCGGCTCAGCTAGAATCCCGCCATCTCACTGGAGAACCAAGATGACCAATACCGTTGCTTCCTTTGCCACCGTCGACCCGTTTGACGGCATGACTGGCGAATCACCGGCCCAGGCGCAGAACCTCGTTGGCGGCAAGTGGATTTCAGATGCGAAGACCCTGACCGTCCCCGACCCACTCAATGGCGAGCCGTTTATCGAGATGCCAGACACGCAGGACATCGCGCCGTTCGTTGCAGGGCTGCGCAGCTGCCCAAAGACGGGCCTGCACAATCCGCTCAAGAACGTCGAGCGCTACATTGAGCTCGGACGCGTTTGTGCCAGGGCGTCTGCATTGCTGGCCGAGCCAGAGGTCGAGGATTACTTTACGAAGCTCATCCAGCGCGTCATGCCGAAGAGCTGGACCCAGTGCAAAACCGAGGTTACCGTTACACGCACGTTCCTGGAGAATTTCTCGGGTGATGGCGTGCGCTTCCTTGCGCGCGGTTTTTCCAACCCAGGTGATCGAACCGGGCAGCAGTCGAATGGGTTTCGCTGGCCTTTTGGACCGGTCGTGATCGTCGCGCCATTTAACTTCCCGCTCGAGATTCCTGCGCTGCAGGTCATGGGCGCTTTGTTCATGGGCAACCGTCCACTGCTGAAGTCCGCAACAACGGTCGACATCGTAATTGAGCAGTTTCTGCGCCTGCTGATTCACAGCGGCCTTAACCCGAACGACCTTGATTTCATTCACTGCGGTGGCCGCACGATGGGCCGACTCATCGAAGAATCAAAAGATGCGATTCGGCTCGTGCAATTCACCGGCTCCAGTCACGTTGCGGAAGCAACATCGGTTGCGGTCAATGGCTGCGTTCGCGTTGAGGATGCGGGTTTCGACTGGAAAGTCCTCGGCCCCGACTTCAACGAGTCGTGGGTTGACTACGTCGCCTGGCAATCCGATGAAGACGCCTACAACGCTTCCGGGCAGAAATGCTCGGCGCAGAGCATTCTGTTTGCACACGACAACTGGGCTGATGCGTTGCTGCCAAAACTCGCGCCACTCGCGGCGCGACGCAATATTGAGAACCTGTCGATAGGCCCTGTGCTCACCTGGGACAACAACGCTATGAAGGCGCATATCGATGCGTGCATGGCCGTGCCCGGTGCTGAACTCATGTTCGGTGGCAAGCCCCTCGAAGGGCACAGCATCCCGGACTGCTATGGCGCGTACGAAGCGACGGCTGTCAAAGTGCCGCTCGCATCGCTTGCCGGCGAACACTTCGGTCTGCTCACGAGCGAACTGTTTGGTCCATTCCAGGTTGTCACGACCTACGGTGACGATGATTTGCCTATTGTGCTCGACATACTTGAACGCATGTCGCACCACCTCACGGCAGCGGTTGTCAGCGCCGATCCGATATTTCTCAACAAGGTCCTGGGCGCGACAGTGAACGGTACGACGTACGCCGGCATGCGCGCGCGCACGACTGGCGCGCCACAAAACCACTGGTTCGGCCCCGCTGGTGATCCTCGCGGCGCCGGCATTGGCACGCCTGAGGCCATTCACGTGACGTGGAGCTGTCATCGCGAGATAATCACGGATCAGGCGGCCCTGGGGGATTGGGATACGCCGCCTTCCAACTAGGAGCGGTTCATGGGTGGCCTGTTGGGCGGCGGCTGCTGCTGAATCTCCCCTACTGCTCGCCCCATGTCTCGGCGCATGGCATTCGCAGCTGATCGCATAGCTCGATGAAACGCGGTTCGGAACGTAGCGCGTCGAAGTCGGGGTAGTTGAGATTGAATATAAAGCTATCAAACTCGTCGACCGCTACGTAGAGCCAGTCAATGGCTACGTCATGCTCCCCGAGGTGCGTGTAGACGATGGCAACAGTGCCCGGTGAAACAAACTTCGAATCACGCCGTGCCAAAGCCTGGGCCAGGAGTTTTCGCGCCTTGGACTCGTTGCCCAGTTGAGCATGCTGTCCAGCGAGCATAAGCTCGATAGTCGGATCACCCGCGCCGAGTCGCTCAGCTCGCCTGCCGTATTCCAGAGCTTTCGCGTGCATGCCCTTCGCGACATATAAAGACCCAACCCAGGCGTGCATGAGCGGATCGTCGGGCTGCATTTCCAGCATTACCAGGGCCTGCTCAAGACCGGCATCATATTCGTGTTGTTTTAGATAGACCTCTGCCTGTCCATTGCGGCTCCAGATCATCATCGGATCGAGCTCGAACACTCGTTTCGACGCCGTCAGTGCCTCGTCCAGTTGTCCGCCCGTCTGTAGTGCAAAAGAGAGTCCGTTGTAGCCGATGAAATTGCCTGGCGCCAGTTCGATCGCTCGACGAAACTCCGCTTCGGCTTTTTTCCAATCGAACTGATAGGAAAGCGCCAGCCAACCCATAGCTATATGTGCCTCTGGCGAGGTATCGTCGAGCGCAAGCGCAGTCAGTGCGGATTCCTGCGCCGTTGGAAACACATCTTTCGGCGCAAGGTGGCGGAAGTTGCCCAGCGACGTTTCAGTCATCGAGAGCAATGCGTGAGCCTGCGCGAACTCGGGATCAAGCTCCGTAGCTTCGCTAAAATACTTCCTGGCTGAGAGTAATTCGTCGCGGCCCCACCCTACCCTCATGAAGTGCCATCCACGCAGGTACTTGTCGAAGGCCTCTTCGTTTTCAGTTGGGCGTGCAGAGCGGATGGGGCTAATGAGGTTCAACTGCAGCTCGTCGACAATCTCCGCTGCTATTTCACCCTGAACTGCGAAGGTGTCCAGCACCTTGCGATCATAGGTTTCTGACCAAAGATGCGTGTCTGTTTTCGCATCGATGAGTTGTGCGGTGATTCTCACGTTGTTGCCACTCTTGCGAACGCTGCCTTCGAGAATATGGCGAACCGCCAACTGGGCCGCTATGTCTCTTAGCGACACGTCGCGACCGGCGAAGTAGAAAGATGATGTGCGTGACGACACTTTCAGACCCGGTACGCGGGTCAGCACATTCAATAACTCTTCTGACATGCCGTGGCTGAAGTAGGTGTTGTCTTCGTCGCCACTCATGTTCACGAATGGCAGCACTGCGATGGATTTCGGATCGACATTGGCGAACTGTGGTGCAGAGTCGCCTGTCGTCATTGGCGAATTCGGGGTCAGCCAGATCAACGCAGCGACCAACACGGCAGCCATAGCGCCAGCTGCGACAACGCGCCGGGCCCGTAGCCCAAGGTCTCTTGTCCAGGCCAGGTACATCGCAACCGGGAAGCCCGCAATGAAGAGGATCGCGAGGTATTTTCTGACCGGTCCGGACGCTTGCTCGCCCTGCAGAGCTTCTATCAGGAAGACCAGTATTTCCGTGCCGCCCCAGGCAATAGCCACGTACAACGCTGCGGCTCGTACTACACCTCGGTCGTTCAATTCCCTGAGGAGGGCCATTCGGGTTCTTCGAACTGGATTAGTGTTTTCGAGTATACAGGCACCACCCTTTCCGGCGACAATTTCAGCGCTTAATGCGACCCCCGATGAACTTGCGAAACTTCTCGCCGTAGGGCGGCCTAATGATGGCAAAAAGGTCGGCCCGGGCTTGCGTGTACACCGCTTTTTTGTGGCTGAACTCCTTAAAGCCTTCCTTGCCATGGTACGCGCCCATTCCGGACGGGCCGACGCCACCGAATGGCAAGTCTTCCTGTGCGACATGGAAGAAGACGTCATTGACGGTTACACCGCCTGATGTCGTGTTGTGGAGCACATAGTCCCGCTCAGCGGTGTCGCTGCCGAAGTAGTACAGGCCCAGCGGTCGCGGATTCTTATTGATATAGGCGACGGTCTCTTGCACGTTGCTGTACGTTCTTATGGGCAAAATCGGGCCGAATATTTCATCTTGCATAACGAGCATGTCATCGTTCGCGTTGACGACGATGTGCGGCGCCATCTTGTGGTGGGATTGCTGCGAGAAATCCTCGTCACCGGGATTTAACGCGATAACTTCGGCGCCCTTCCCGCGCGCGTCTT
This sequence comes from Woeseiaceae bacterium, assembly GCA_013138675.1. Classification (GTDB taxonomy): domain Bacteria; phylum Pseudomonadota; class Gammaproteobacteria; order Steroidobacterales; family Woeseiaceae; genus UBA1847. Next base: position 9,567 of record WTCH01000352.1, read on the forward strand.
CGAGATAGGTATTGAGCCGATCCAGGTGGCGCATGTTGACGACGGACGTGTAGTCGTCGTTGTCGCGGAGACCATTCGGGAACATGGCGGTCACCGCGCTTTTCGCGGCGTCAACGAACTCGGACTCCTTGCCCTCCGGCAAGAATACATAGTCAGGCGCCAGGCAGATTTGCCCGGCATTTAGCGTCTTGCCCGACATGATACGTAATGCAGCCTTCGGTACATCGGCCGACTCACTGATGATTACAGGCGATTTGCCACCGAGCTCAAGCGTTACCGGAACAAGATTCTCGGCAGCTGCCCGCATGACGTGACGCGCGATTGACGTCGCGCCCGTAAATATCATGTGATCGAATGCCAGACTCGAGAATTCTGCTCCCACATCGGCCCCGCCGGTGAAGACTGCAACTTCATCTTCCTCGTAGTACTTCGAGAAGAGTTCTGCCATCAGGGCCGATGTCTGCTCGGTAAACTCGGACGGTTTGATCATGGCTCTATTGCCTGCTGCCAGAACGCCGGCCAGCGGCGCAAATGTCAGGTTCACCGGGAAATTCCATGGGCTGATGATGCCGACCACGCCTTTCGGCTGGTAGTGCACAGCTGCCCTGGCGCCGAACAAGCCCAACGGAAACAAGGTCGCGCGTTTTTCGGGACGCATCCACGAGCGCACGTGCTTCTTCGCGTACTTAAGCGTATCGATTGAGCCGCTGATGTCCGAAAACCTGGACTGGTCTGTCGAGCGATGACCGAAGTCGGCGCTCATAGCCTCGCACAACGCGTCACCGTGATCGCACAAGAGCTCGATCGACTTATCGAGTCGCTCGATTCTGATCTCCGCCGAAGGCAGGCCATCGCGAATGCAAGCCGCCTTTTGTTTCTCGAGTTGCTGTCTCACTTCTTGTCCTCCAATTCATCATCTACCGCGGCGTCTGGCCCTCTGCAGCGCAACAAGAACTAAGTGCATTGCGAAAGAACTTTATTAATAATCTCATAACTTATCATTTTCTCGTTAGTCCAATAATTTGCGTTTGCAAACCCGAAGTATTATCAATGCTGGTCGTGGCCTGACACGACCTTAACTATAGAAAGAGGCAGACAAATGAGTATCAGACTTGACGGCCAGGTGGCCATCGTCACGGGAGCTGGCCAGGGTTTGGGTCGATGTCACGCGTTAGCACTGGCGGAACGCGGGGCAAAAGTCGTCGTTAATGACCTCGGCGATGAGAGCGGCAAGTCCGCCAATGCAGATGCGGTAGTCGCGGAAATCGAAGCTGCGGGTGGAGAGGCTGTTGGCCACGGCGCCAACGTTGCTGACTACGCGCAAGTCGAAGACATGGTCAAGCAGGCCATGGACAAATGGGGCCGCGTCGACATTTTGATCAACAACGCCGGCATCCTGCGCGACAAGAGCTTTATGAAGATGCCGCTCGATGATTTTCGCCTTGTCATCGAAGTTCACCTCATGGGCACGGTGAATTGCACCAAGGCCGTGTGGGAAATCATGCGCGAGCAGAACTACGGCCGCATCGTATTCACAACGTCGAGCTCGGGCCTGTATGGCAACTTCGGCCAGTCCAACTACGGCGCAGCCAAGATGGCGATGGTCGGACTCATGAACACGCTGCACCTCGAAGGCAGCAAGAACGACATTCGTGTGAATTGTCTCGCACCGACTGCGGGCACCGCGATGACCGAAGGTCTTTTTCCGGAAGCTGTTTTCAAATTGATGGCACCGGAATCGGTCAGTCCGGCGGTCGTTTTCCTATCAGGCCCAGACGCGCCGAGTCGCAAGGTTCTTTGTGCTGGTGGTGGTAGCCTGGCTGTATTCAAGGGATTCGAAACGGAAGGGTTGAGCTTGCTGCCCGATGACCTTTCACCGGAGGGCATCGCCGCCGTATGGGACGAACTCAATGACGAGAAGGGCATGCGGGAACTGAGCGCCGGATTCGAGCAACCCGGCAAATTTGCAGAACAGGCCGCTCGGATTC
>WTCH01000281.1 GCA_013138675.1 Woeseiaceae bacterium
TGCTGACCAAGCTGTAGATTGACTGATTATGCGGAGATATCGTCACAATTCGTCCGGCCTTCTGCGGCAGTTCGCCGTTGCTGTGACATTGTTGATGATGGCTGTAACGACGTATGCCGAGGAAGACCCGGCCGCGAGCCAGGGCCCTGGCTCGAGCGCTATCGCAATCGTCGTGCACAAGGACCTGCCGGTCGATAACCTGAGCCTGGATGACCTGCGCAGCATTTTTCTCGCCGACCAGCAGTTCTGGCCGCATAGAACTCGCATAACTTTGCTCGTGCGCGCTGCTCAATCGGAAGAGCGTACCTTCATTCTCGATCGCATTTACGAGATGTCCGAAGCCCAGTTCCGCAAGTACTGGATCGCCAAGATGTTCCGTGCCGAGGTGCCTCGCGGGCCGAAGATCGTTCTTAGCGCCGGCATGGCACTTGATCTCGTCGTTGCGATACCCGGGTCGATTTCGTTTACGCGTGCGGATAGTGTCACCGACAGTGTCAAGGTCGTTCGGATCGACGGCCTGCTACCCGGTGATCCGGGCTACCCGCTTAAGTAGACTTCTTTAACTCGGCGACTTCCGCTTCGAGTGCCTGCACGCGTTCCAGTAGCTCGGCCACGGTGACCCTGTCGCCAGAAATCTTGGCCGATTTCACCTCGCTCACATGCGCCTCAACGTCCACTGCACCAGAGAACAGGTGCATATACTCTGAGTCTTTGCGACCCGGCGAACGTGGCAACTTGACCAGCATCGGTTCGCCCTCGCGCTGGATCAGGTCGTTTATCGCCGTAACCACCTCATCATTGTCAGCAAATGTATGCAGGCGGCCGCTGCGTGAACGCAATTCACCCGGCGTTTGCGGACCACGTAACAGCAACAGGCAGACGATGGACAGTTGCCCATCGTCAAACTGCAGATTGCTATAACGCGTATTACAGAAGCGCTGCGAGTATTTCTCGGTGCGGCTTTTGAAATTCTCATCCGTGCGCGCGAGGTGCTTGGCCTCCAGCAGGCGCATCGTTTGCTGCACCTCGCCCGGTTGCAATGCCATCACGGGCTCGCGGGATGACTTCTGGTTGCACGCATTGGTGAGGGCATTCAATGTGATCGGATACTGGTCCGGCGTGACGATGGACTTTTCGATCAGGCAGCCAACTACCCGGGCTTCCTTGTCGCTCAGCTGTGGCAGCATCCGGTTACTTGTGCTTCATTGCCACGATGTTGTGGCGAGCACGTGAACGACGGACGTCGTCGAGGTTTTTGAGCGTTAACGTGTCGGTCACCTCGATCTTTTCTGCCATTGCCTGGCTTACGGCAGGTACGTTCTCAATTTTTAGCCGGTGCTGACCCAGCGAGATGACGTCGTTGTTGCGCAGGATTCGTTTCTGCGTTTCGACAGAATTCACTATCGTGCCGTTGGTGCTGTTCAGATCAAGAAGCACCAGGCCATTGGAATACATCTGGAACATGGCGTGCAACTTACTCATGTACCGGTCTTTGACCACGATGTCGGCCATTTCGTCGCGGCCAATCACAGTTTCTCGTTTCGTCAGCGCGTACTCCGCCAGGGTCTCGCCTTCGCGCGTGACGATCACCCGTGGCGCGGAGCGCGTATCCTTTAACTCTTCCGTCCTGGCCATGGCCTCGAGGGCGTAGTCGTTCAGGCGCCCCGGCCAGCCGCGTGACAGTTCGTGCAGACGTTCGCAGACATCGATCGAGAAAACTTCTTCGCTGCGCTCTCCACCCGCCGCGATCATTCGCGTGCGCAGGTAAATAACGGCTTCCTGTCGACTTAGCGGGTTCAAAGCAAAAACTGCCGGATGGCGGCGTTCAAGATTGCGCATGCTGTGCTTGCCGGCCAGATCCGCCAGCCGTTCCTTGCCCGTGAGGATAATACGCAACGCAAAGCGTCCCTTCTCATCGAGCGCAGCGAGCCAGTTGAGGAGACTCAAGGTGCTCGAGCCCAATCGATCTGCATTGTCGACGAGCAGGATCGGGGCCTGCCCCGTGCGCGTTTGTTGTGACAGGTAGCTGCCAAGTGTCTGCAGCATTTGCTCGTCGTGCTGTGGAATGACGTCGACACCATATTGTTCAAGCATGTTGCTAACGAGCTGACGCGTCGAAGCCCGGCCTCCGTCAAGGAATGCAATCGGGGCCTCCCGCTTCGACCAGGCGAGCTGCTCGCTGATGATCGTGCTCTTGCCTGAGCCTCGTGGCCCTTGCAACAGCGCAATGCCGTTCGTCTGGTGCATGGCGGCAGACAGGAAGCGCAAGGCATCCCGGTGAGATTCGTAGGCAACGATGAGGCTGTGATCGGTGTCTTGCCCGAATGCCTTACTTCCTAATGAGGACCCGTGTACTGGCATTGCTCTCTTTTCTTATTGTTATGGGCCACATTATTGCGCGTACGTAAGCCGCCGCGTGGCCGAGATTCCATAATAACAGGTGTTTTGCCAAGTTTTCGCGGCTGCATAGTGATCCTGACGCCGCTAGCGTGTGTCCTCCCGACAATCATCTAACCAGGGAGGGAATGATGAACCGGATAATCATTGTAATTACGGCACTGGGTGCCGCCATGGCTTACTCCATCTACGTCAATACTGACGAGCCTTCTGCACTGCCCGAGCCGGC
>WTCH01000262.1 GCA_013138675.1 Woeseiaceae bacterium
TAATCGTGGGCAGCGTTGCCTCGTAGATACCGATAATCGCCACACCAGACACCAGCCCCGCGATTGCCAGCGTCAGTACGAGGCGCAGCGAGCTGGGACTGCTGGTTTCTTTGGCCACGTTCATTTCGATTCGGCCCCGCGACCAAATACCCTGGGTTGCGTATAACGATCAATCAGTGGGGTTGCGGCATTCATGAGCAGTATCGCGTACATCACGCCCTCGGGCAGGCCACCGAATACGCGAATCAGCATCACCAGGACACCGACACCGATGCCGAAGATCCACGCACCGCGTGGTGTAACCGGCGATGTCACAGGATCGGTCGCCATATAGATCGCGCCGAGCAACAGGCCACCCGAAAAGACCGAGAACAGCGGTGCCGGGAAGCGCGCCGCATCGAAGAGACCCAGGCAGAACGAAAAGACGAGCACCGTGAGAAGGATACTTACCGGCATACGCCAGTCGAGGTCCCGCCGGAGCCACAAATACACTCCGCCGAGCAACAGCAGGAGGCCGCTGGTTTCTCCAAGCGAACCGCTGACGTTGCCGAACGCGAGGTCTGAGAGCGGCGTGACGATCTGCTCGAATTTCATCATGCCGAGCGGGGTTGCGGATGTAATGCCGTCTATCTGCGCCTGCATGAAGGGTAGCGCGAGGTTGCCGGGGTAAATGCTAAAGAATCCGCCGTCGCCCGTCACAGGCACCCACGTCGTCATTGCGATCGGGAATGTTGCGAGCAGGAATGCGCGGCCGAGCAAAGCGGGATTGAACAGGTTGTGACCGAGGCCGCCCCAGATGACCTTGCCCAGGGCGATGCCGACGAATCCACCCAGGAACGCCATCCACAACGGCAGGCCGGGCGGCAACGTCAGGCCGAGTAACAGTCCCGTCAGGATACCGCTGGCATCGCGCAGGGACTCGCCGCGGGTTTCGTCACCGGCAAACAGCCACTCCGCAAGCACTGCACCGGCGATACAGGTGCCGAGAACCAGAGCAGCACTGATACCGAAAAACCACAGCGACGCGGCCGTCGCCGGTGCCAGGGCATACAGTACGTCGCGCATCGCATTCGGCGTGGTCATTCCCTGCCGCAGTAACGGCGCATGGAAAAGCAGGAGATCCGGGTCACGTTTTTTCACGCGTCGGGCTCCTTGCGGTGGGTCAGGTCGTCTTTCGCCGTACGAATGAGCTGCACGATCGGGATGTTCGACGGGCAGGCGAACGTGCAGCAACCACATTCGACGCAGTCAAAGACGTTGTACGCTTTCATTTCGTCGAACATGCGTGACTTGGACAGGCGTGCAAGTCGCGATGGATTCAGAAAATACGGGCAGGCTTCGAGGCAACGGCCGCAGGATATGCAGGGATACTCCTTGCGCCGAGCCGTCTGCTTCTCGGTAAACACCAGGACGCCCGAGCAACCCTTCAGGATCGGGGCATCGAGGCTGGCAATGGGACGACCCATCGTCGGCCCACCCATGATGATCTCCCGGGTCCCCGGCTTGAGACCACCGCAGAATTTCACGACGTCTCGCACGGGCGTCCCGAGTGGCACGATCAGATTGGCGGGATAGGTTACTCCCGGACCCGCCACAGTAACGACCCGCTCAATCAACGGCATGCCGCGCAAGAAGTAGTCGGCGATCGCGACAATCGTGCCGACGTTGTTGACGTTAACTTCGACATCGCGTGGTAACTGCCCGGCAGGTACCTCCTTGTCGAAGACGGCCTTGATCATCATCTTCTCGGCACCCTGCGGGTACTTGACCTTCAGAGGCACGACTCGCACGGGCTGGCCGGGCTGGATGTGCTTGCGAACGATCTCGATCGCATCGGGCTTGTTCATTTCCACGCCGATGACTGCCTCTTCAGCACCGAGCTTCTGCCGCATGATCTCGGCGCCTTCGAGTAGTGCCTCGGGCCGCTCAACCATGAGGCGGTAGTCGGTCGTCAGGTAGGGTTCGCACTCGGCACCGTTGATCAGCAGGTGCCGGATCTTGACGCCATCAGGTACTGACAGCTTCACGTGGGCAGGAAAGGCGGCGCCACCCATGCCGACAATGCCGGCCATCTGCACGGCTGCAATGAATTCATCGAGCGATAGTGACTGCCAGTCCACAGCGGCACTGGCGTCGATCTGCTGGGTTGCAAACGCGTCGGCCTCGATCGCGATAGCGGGCGCAAAGCGGCCATCGACACCGCGGAAATCACCAATCTCTTTGACTGTGCCCGTGACAGGACTGTGCAGGCCTGTGGATACGAAGCCGCCCGGTTCCGCAATCAATTGACCGCGTTGGACGCGCTCCCCGGCAGCAACCACGGCTTTGGCCGGCACGCCGATATGCTGTCCCAGCGGCATGACGTAGTGCTTGCCAAAAGGCACGCGCTGGATCGGCAAATCTGCGGTCTGCTGCTTGTGGTGGGCCGGATGGACACCGTGCTCGAAACTGCGACGTAAGAAGCGGAGGGCTTTCATCGCTGTCAGTCCCGCTTCTGCGATGCCAGCTGTAGCAGGCGGCTGCGGATAGTTTTTGCGATCTCAGCCTGTGTCTTCTCCTGGATTTCCCGGATCTCTGCGGCCGAGGCCTGCTTTTGAGCATCGAGCGCCGCCTGGTGTTCGCTGGCGCGCTCTGCACGGATTTCCTGCTCCAGTTGTTCGGTAAACGGTGTGACCATGCCGGCGAGTTCCTGCAAGGTGTGCCAGTTATCGAGGCACTGCTCGGCAGTATCAGCAAGGGCCTGCGACACCGCAAAACGCTGCTCTTTGTCACCATCGCCTGTGACTGCGAACGGGGTCTTGCCCTTACGGCCCTTCGCGTCCAGCTGCAGCCACTCGGCCAATGGGACAGGTGCTGCCGCGTCATCGGCCAGCGGCTCGAACTGCGACGCAAAGCGTTCTTGACCCAGCGCCCAGTCAGCCAGCGTCTGGTCCGATGCCGGGTTGCCGTCCAGGCTTATGCGCGACCCAAATACACCCTCGGCCCTGGGGTCGTAGCGGAACAGGGGCAGTGCGCGGCTCGCGACCGCGAGCTGGGCCTGAGTAACTGTTTGCTTGCTGATAAAGCCATGTCGCGTCGGGCTTGGGGCATAGACCTGGAGCAGGGCCGGGCCGTCGTAGCCGAGCGCCTGCAGCATGCTCTCGCCGAGGTGAACGGGATCGGCGATCGAGGACTGTGCTACAAACGCGTTGCGTTGCGCGAGAGCAAGCAGGCCGAGATCGCCACGCGGGTTGTTAATTTTGGCCTCGCGAAGCCCGAAGTCCATCGCACTGAGTACCAGCACCTTGACCGGAAGACCGGAATTCAGCAGCCAGATCAGTTGGCTCAATCCCTGTCCGGCGAGCATCTCGTCGCTGCCGATCAGCAGAAGGGGCGGACAGACTTCGAGTTCCTCTTCGCTCAGGTCCTGCCAGCGCAGGCTCGCAAGCGCTTCGCGCTTCCAGTGGGCACCGTCGGGCTGGTCGACTTCAAGGCGTGCGAGACGCAGCAGACGAACCAGATCGGTGGTCTCGTCCAGATGTCCCTCGATCAGTCCTGCGGCGAGTTGCGCCGCATCCCCGGTCATATCTATGAGGACCGGTGCCTGGAACGGGTTGTGCGGAAACGCGCCGGCCCAGGTTGCCGTGCTGCCGCCCGCGACCGTCAGGCCATAACGTGCGCGGCCGAGGCCATGTTGGCCCTCAACGAGGCGATGATGCGCCGACGTAATCCGGTTGGAGAGTTCGATCAGGCGAAGCAGATAGTCGGTATCGACAGAGTGATCGCCGGTCGCGTCTCCGACGCCTTCCGCCAGATCCTTGAGATCGACGCGTGGGCTCGAAGTGCGTTTAAGTTTCTCGGTAACTGCGTCGAGATCCTCTACGGCAAACGTGCTCGAGAGAGTTTCGTTGATTAGTGTGGTGACAGACTCGCCGGCCTCGAAAAGTGTTTTGGCAAAGCGCTGCACGAGCGGCTGCTGATGGAACTCGGTCGCGGAAAGAGCCAGCTTGACCGCCATTTTCTCGCCAGAGCCGGCTTCCGCGTGATCGCCTCCGGCCAGTGCGAACTGACAATAGCGTGACAACAGGATAGCGGCCATTGCACCGATGTCAGGGTTCTCCGCTACGCGTTCCAGCGTCTCGGAGGGTGTGTCAGGCGTGGCCGAAAATACCGACCACAGCTCACGCGCCTGCTCGAGCGAGGCTGCGTCCTGCTCGCTAGCTTGCAGTGCTTCGGGCTCGCAGTTGTTTACACAAATGCCGCAGGCCTTGCAGGCCTCAGGGTTGATTACGAGTGACAACAACTCGGCGCTGTCTTTCTTCTGCGCCTCGGCATCAAAGAAGAAAGGCTTCGTGATTGAAACCGGCAGTGCGCCCAGCGCGGTGCCGATCCCGTCGATACCGTCCTGGATCGCTTGTTTGCGTTCCTCTGGAAGCGGCATCTTTTCGTTGAGCCAGGCGTAGGCGTCGTCGAGAAGCTGGCCGAACGTTGGCGCCACGTCATCGGCTTTCTTGTTACTCGAGACAATGCGCGATGCGAGTTTTGAGGAAACCTGGCGCACAGCGTCTGCGCCGGTTCGGTTTATGCCCGCGTCGATGAGTGCCGCTGGTGTGGTTGCGACGACGCCGATCGCGCTGTCGGGACAATGCGTCCAGCACTTGCCGCAACCCGTGCAAAGTGTCGGGTCGAAGGTCGGCATCTTGCTGCGGGTCAAACTGGTGTCATTGAAGGTCGAACTCAGCGGCGGCATTGTGCCGGTAGCGAGAAACGGGTCGGCGGTCAGGCGGTCTGCCTGGCCATCGCGGTAGAGCACGCCTGTCTGATCCCAGAAGCGGGGCAGGCTTGCGAAATTATCATCGTTTCGGTCGAGATGGCGAACCGCGGCCGGCGCTTCGCCTTGCCAGCGTTCGCGCTCATTGGCATCGGTATCCTCATCGAATTCGACGAGCTGTTCGAGGCCGGCCTGGAATGCAGCCATGGCGTCGTCGCTGCTACGAGCGTCGACACCGTCGAGCAGGCCTTTACGAGCAGCAATAATCCGACGCGCTTTGTGGTCGAGCAGACCGGCGTTGATCAAAACGCCAAACAGGCCTCCGAGCAGTGTTTCCGGTGCCTCGGTGCCGTCGTCCTCGAGCGGAACGCGGAAGACCTTTGCTGTTGCGCCAATGGACACTAAGCCACGCGGCACATCGAGAGTGACGTCTGCGACGAGATCGTCACCGGGATCGTGCAGGGAATCATCGCCATGTGTGAGCCAGTCGATGCTGGTATCAGACCATCGCTCCCAGGCAACGGCAGGACGAGTGCGTACCCGGCCGCCTTCGAGCGCGTGGAGCAGGGCACCGGCCGCACCCAGAATTTCCTTGCCGCCGTTACTGCGGTGTATCGCTATCGTGACCGAGTTTTTCGGTTTTTTTACTGAAGCATTGCGTGCTGCCCGGATGCCGGGATGCGCAGCATTCGGGTAAGCACGTCGCAGTGCATCGAGCAGAACCTCGCGTTTGGGTTGTTCGCCAGAGGTGTCGTCAAACGCCAGCCCGAGGAACAGCGCTTCTGTCGAATCCTTGTTAGCGCCGGTGCAGAGTTCAACGAGGTCGGCAACCCGTAACGGTAATCCGCCGAGGCCGTAGAACACGGGGCAACAGGGCGGGCGCCGTTTGCTGTCGAGGCGACTCATGCTGGCGCGAATCTCGCGTGTCAGCGGCGGCTCGCCGGACATCGGAGCAGCAGTGCGTTCGAGGACAAACACGCTGTCCCGCCCTTCGAGTGCATTGACGATCGCGGTGCCTGGGAACGGCCGCAGTGCATGAACGCCGAGGACTCCGACATTGACCTTGTGTTGTTTACGCAGGCAATCCGCTGCAACTCGCGCCGTTTCGACGGCGGCGCCTTGTGCCAGTAGTACGGTTTTCGCATCGTCAAGTTTGTAGCGAGAAATCGAATCGTACTGTCTGCCTGTCTTGCTTGCGAAAGCGTCATACGATGCCGCTAGTGATTCGTCGACGAAGGCATCGAAAAACGGTCCGCGCGCCAGGGCACCGAGCGCGAAGCTCTCTTTCTCGAACAGCGCACCGGTCAACACCGGTTCGTCGAGGTCGTGTCAGGCGGGAACGCGACGCCGCATCTCGCCGAACAACAGCTTTTGCGCCGCGGTTGGTGCTTCGATCG
>WTCH01000230.1 GCA_013138675.1 Woeseiaceae bacterium
GAGGCCATGTAGCGGTCGCTGTCCTCAATAAATTTGACCCGGCCTTCGCCGTGGGACGTTGCTATTGGCATTCGCGAACCCGCCATGCCTTGCAGGAATATCGACGGACTCTCCAGAACCTCCACAAGACTGAGGCGCGCCTCGAACTGTTCAGACTTGTTGCGCAGGAAGCGCGGCCAGCTTTCGGCGCCTGGAATAAGCTCGCGTAAGTGCGACAACATCTGACAGCCATTGCACACGCCCAGCGCAAACGAATCACTGCGCGCAAAGAATTCTGCAAACTGGTCCCGGGTGCGTGAGTGGTACAGCACCGATTTAGCCCAGCCACCACCCGCGCCAAGTACGTCGCCGAACGAGAAACCACCACAGGCAACGAGTCCCTGGTAGTTCTCAAGACTGTCGCGGCCACTCAGCAAGTCACTCATGTGTACATCTACAGCGGTAAATCCTGCGCGTAGGAACGCGGCCGCCATTTCGTACTGGCTATTGACGCCCTGCTCTCGCAGTATCGCGACACGTGGCCCGGCTGCGCCTCGCAACGCACGGGCAATGTCGTCGTTGGCATCGAATGTCAACGCGGCATTCAGCCCGGGATCATTGTCATCGAGTATGCGGTCGAATTCCTCGCGTGCAGTTGCGGGATTGTCGCGCAGCGCCTGGATGCGATAACTCATCTCGGACCACTCTCTCTGCATCTGAGCACGGCCCAATTTCAACACGGTCTTTTGGCCACTACGCACTTTCAGTACAGGCTCTCGCTCGACGCGCCCAATCGCGGTTGCTTTGGCTCCCGTCCGGTCGAGTACCATTTGCACCTGCGTAAGCTTGTTCTTCGCAACCTGGATGACCGCGCCGGCCTCTTCTGCAAACAATGCAGCCATCAAATCCTGCCGCGATCCATCGACCTGCAGGGAAACTCCCAGGCGGCTGGCAAACATCATCTCGGCTGCGGTCGCGAGCAGGCCACCGTCACTTCGATCGTGATAGGCGAGCAGCATGCCACGCTCATTGAGTTCCTGAATCGCGGCAAAAAAGCTCTTCAGCAGATCGGCATTGTCGAGGTCGGCCGTATCGCCGCCAACGCGGTTGTAGGACTGCGCGAGACACGATCCGCCCAGGCGGTTCTTGCCTTGCCCGAGGTCCAGCAACAGCAGGTACGTCGATTCCTCAGACCGCTTCAATTGCGGCGTCAGGTGTTTCCGGACATCGGTCACAGGTGCGAAGGCCGTCACGATCAATGAAACCGGCGCGACGACCTGGTATGAATCCTCGCCTTCAGTCCAACTGGCCCGCAGGGACATCGAGACCTTGCCCACCGGGATGGCTATACCCAGATCGCGGCAAAGTTCATCGCCCACGGCCTTTACCGTGTCGAACAAATCGGCATCTTCGCCCGGATGTCCTGCTGCCGCCATCCAGTTGGCGGACAGCCTGATCCTGCTGATGTCTTCGATGGGTGCTGCCGCTATATTTGTCACAGCCTCGGCTACGGCCATACGCCCCGATGCCGGTGCATTCAGGGACGCGAGTGGCGTCCGTTCGCCCATCGACATTGCCTCGCCGGTCGTACTTTCGAAACCGGTCGCGGTTATCGCAACATCGCTGACGGGCACCTGCCATGGCCCCACCAGCTGGTCGCGAACGCTGAGTCCACCGACCGTGCGATCGCCAATGTGAATCAGAAAAGATTTTCCCGCCACAGCGGGGAACCGCAACACGCGCAGCGCGGCCTCTTCGAGTTCAATACCCGACAAGTCCAGCGGCGTATCTATCGGCGCAGTGCGTTCGACATCGCGAGTCATCTTGGGCGGGTTGCCCAACAGCATATCCATGGGCATGTCGACCGCACGATTGTCGAACTGTCGATCATTGACGACCAGGTTGCCATCGTCAGTCAGTGTCCCAACGACATACACCGGGCAACGTTCGCGCTCGCACAGTTGTTCGAACTCGGCGACTCGATCTTCGGCCACAATCAACACGTAGCGTTCCTGCGCCTCATTACACCAGATACCCATCGGAGACATTCCGGGTTCGGCATTGTCGATATCGCGGAGTTCGATCCTGGCACCGTGCTTGCTGTGATCGACGGCCTCCGGTACGGCGTTCGACAGCCCGCCAGCCCCGACATCGTGGATAAGCAGAATCGGGGTTTCGGCACCCATCTGCCAGCAGCGATCGATGACTTCCTGTGCGCGCCTTTGCATTTCAGGGTTGCCACGCTGCACAGATGCGAAATCGAGGTCCTCGCTGCTCGTGCCACTGGCCAAACTTGATGCAGCACCACCACCAAGACCGATCAGCATCGCCGGACCACCAATGACGACAACCTTCGCTCCAACCGGCACATCGATCTTGTTCGCATGTTCGGCACGTACATTGCCACAGCCACCCGCGATCATGATCGGCTTGTGGTAGCCGCGAATCTCGTTGTCGGGCAAACCGGGCAGCGAGGTCTCGTAGGTTCGGAAGTAACCGAGCAAATTGGGACGGCCGAATTCGTTATTGAATGCCGCCCCGCCGATGGGTCCCTCGATCATGATGTCAAGCGGCGTCGCCATCCGATCAGGGTGCGGAAAATCGACTTCCCAAGGCTGCTCGAAATCCGGAATACGCAGGTGGGATACGGTAAAGCCTGTCAGCCCGGCCTTCGGTTTGGCGCCGAGACCTGTCGCGCCCTCGTCCCGAATCTCACCACCGGAACCTGTCGCAGCACCCGGAAATGGCGATATCGC
>WTCH01000387.1 GCA_013138675.1 Woeseiaceae bacterium
CCCGTCAACCCCCTGTCGACCCGACAACTCAATACAGTCTGTCACCTCGCAGCGCGGGCTGCCGACCTCGACAAACGTGTTTCCATGCATACCCTACGGCACTATGTCGAGTAAAGGACTATGCCGAGCAGTTTTACTTTCATCATAATAATCAACAGATTGAGCTAAATTTACTTGGCATAGTCTTGATCTTTGTCACAGGTTGTTGAGGAAAGCCAGTAGTTGATCATCAGGCCGATAAAGCCCGGGTTTGCCGTCATGGGGTGTCATCTTTGCCAGTATTTTCTCCTTTAACGCCAAGTTTGCATCCAGGTAAATTTGCGTGGTTTCAACCGACTCATGACCGAGCCACAGAGCGATAACCGTCGTGTCGATACCTGCGAGTAGCATTTCGATGGCCATCGTGTGTCGCAGGACATGTGGTGTTACATGCTTTTTCCGTAGAGAAGGACAAGCTTCACAGGCATGCGTCACGTGTTTCGCCAGGATATACCTCACACCATCGGCGCTAAGGCGGCTACCGCGAGCATTGGGAAGAAGAACATCGCTGTCGGCCCGTGCAGGCTCACGTAGCCAAGCGTTCACAATGGTAGCGGTTTGCCTGGTGAGAGGGATACACCGCTCTTTGCGCCCTTTGCCGAACACACGCACATGTGCGCCAACACCCAAAGCAACGTCCTGGCGCTTGAGACCAGTCATTTCGGACAATCGCATACCGGTTTGCACGCTCAGCATGAGTAAAGTATGGTCACGACGACCACCCCAGGTGTGCGTATCGGGTGCGGCGAGCAACGCCTCGACTTCCGGTCTTGTCAGAAAGCTGACAAGCGCACGGGTACAGCGCTTACTGGGAATGGCCAGCACCCGTTGAATCTGCTCAGATTGGGATGGTGCCTCGAAGGCCGCATAGTGGAAAAAGGAGCGGATGGCAGTCAGCCGGAGATTACGGCTGCGCGCGGCAATTCCGCGACGCTTTTCCAAGTCGTCAAGAAATGCAACGATCAGCGGTGCATCGATCTCTTCGAGTAGCAGACTGGCAGGCGGTTTGTTCAGCCGCGCCTGGATAAACTTGAGCAGTAGGCGGAACGTGTCGCGGTAAGAGCTAATCGTATGCGGACTCGCTTGCCTCTGCTGCAGGAGCCGCTGCGTAAAAAAACCCTGCAGCAGTGGGGCGAAACTGGGGGTAATGCTCATGAGTCATCCCCCCAGTGGTATTCGAGCAGTTTCACCGCCAAGCCCATCAACTCGGGACAGAGGCTCAGATACCAGTAGGTGTCACTCGGATGAACGTGTCCCAGGTAAGTGGACAGTAAGGGCAATCGTCGCTCGACATCTTCACCGCTGCGATACCATTTCAGCAATGTCTCAACGGCAAATCGATGGCGAAAATCATGTAAGCGGGGCCCGTGACTGGCGGTTGGGCTGCGCAAACCGATTTGCCGCGATAAGGCATAGAAGGTGTGGCGTACGCCCCCACCGTCCAACCGATTTCCGCGACCGGTTATGAACAAGTAGGCGGCACTGCGCCCGGCGAGAAAGTGCTCACGACGCGTCAGGTAATTGGCGAGTACTTGCCGAGTCGAGCAATGTAGAGGCAGCAAACGTGACTTCCCGAATTTGGCGCCACGAATCGTCAGTACGCCCTCGTTGAGGTCGACATCTACCACCTCCAAATTGAGCGCTTCACTGATGCGTAAACCCGAGACACTGAGCAAGCCCAACAGTCCGTGGTATGTCCACGGCCGCAAAACAGCCGTCGAAGAGAGGTTTAAAGCGGCATGCAATAGATGTCTGATTTCTTCACTGGTGTAAAGATATGGCTGCGCCCGGCGCGGTCGATACGGTAGCAGACCATCCGGTGGAACCTGCGTCCGTGAGTCTATCGCACTGTGGTAACGTGCGAAGCCACGCACGAAACTCAATCGTCGGGCCCATTCCGTGGGCTGAAGCGTCGGTTTCTGTGCCCATTTTAGGGCGCGGGACGTGGTGATGTGTGAAGCATGCCGCTGTTCCATAAAGGCGACGAAATCCAGCAATCCAACGCCTGCATTTTGCAGCTTAAACCCCAGTGAACGACGCATTGCCAAATAGTCCTGAACCGATTTTCTAAGCGTGTTCATTGCACACCTCCCGGCCAGGGTAAAGCCAGAGCGCGCAATGCCACGAGGTCTACCTTCGCATAGATTGCGGTGGTATTCGGACTGCGATGGCGCAACAGTTCGCCGATCTCCGCCAAAGAAGCGCCCTGACGCAATAGTTCGCACGCCAATCCATGTCGAAACTGATGGGCGCCTTTGCGTGGTAGATCAATGGCTGCCCGCTCAAGTGTGTGCCGCACAATCGATCCTATGGCCGATGAACCCCTAAAGCCTCGAATCGGTGCTTTGCAACGCAAGAATACACGTCGGCTGGTACTGTGTGGCCGCCCCTCCTGCAGGTAAGCAGCAATCGCTTCACCAACTTCGACGGGTATCGGTAATGGGCATTCTTCCCCGCGTTTGCCACTCACCTTTAAGAACCCGGCCTCCCAATCAATGTCCTCCAGTTCAAGAGCAACAATTTCGCCCGCTCGCAAACCCAGCCGGGCAAGCAATAGCAAAACCGCATAGTCCCGGCAACCCATTGCGGTTTGACGATTGCAGATAGCGAGCATTGCTTGTACGTGTTCGGCTGAAATCGATCGAGGGATCGAGGTCATCGACCAGTTGGCCACTGTCGGTACGGCAGCGGCCAGATCAATCTTGATATCCCCCCGATAGCGAGCGTAACGCAGGAAAGATTTCAGTGCGGTGGTCATTACTTTCGCCCGCTTTAGGTGCAGGCATTTTGCCTGATCTTGCACAAATCCAACGATGTCAGCAGCGCAAAGCAGGGATAGCTGGAGTGGTTTGTCGTTACTAAAATGCGCAGCAAGAAAACGTCGGATGAATAACACGTAGTGATCGATCGTCACGGTTACAAGTCCGCGATCCTGGCGAAGATATAATGCAAACTCCTCCGTTAGCTGCCCGATTGGCGTAATTTCGCCCGGTTCCTCTTCCGCAGCAATGGCGCCCTTTTGGCGAAGTAGGATAAGCAGCTGCTTCAGAGTATAGGTATCGTCTGACCTGGGGCGTTGATGATGTGCCCGATATTGTAGATAGTGCGTAATGTGTGCTGTAGTGATCTCGTGTAATGAAATTCCCTTTTGCTTGAGCCAGTGACTGAAATCAACGGCAAGTCTGACCTTCAAGTGTGCTGAATTCTGCGCGTATCCCTGATTGTGTAATAGTCCGATAAAGCAATTGATGTAAGGAGCCAATGGATCCGCTGGCGCCCGCGATAACGACCATGAATAGTTGCATGACGGTTTCATAATGATCTCCTTCCAATAAAAGTTGATTTGGAAGGAGTTAGACTATGCCGAGTAAATTTAACTCAATCTGTTGATTATTATGATGAAAATAAAATTACTCGGCATAGTCTTTTACTCGACATAGTGACGCAACGAGTGCAAAGACACCGGCTTGTCGATACCAGAAGCCTCTAACGCGATGTGGAATATGTGGTTGAGATGTCGGGTGGACATTGGGTTCACCGGGTTTTGTCCCGGAAACAACCAACCACCCGGGAGTATCATCCGTTGTGAACGGGCATGTCGATACCAGGCGCGTAACAACTCCAGCAGTGTCGGCGAGAGCATCGCATAGCGGTCCTTTTTACCCTTGCCTTGCTCGACCCGAAGGACCATACGCTGACTGTCGATATCGCTGACTTTGAGATGCACGACTTCACTGGCACGCAGGCCCGCGCCATAGGCGATCGACAGAAC
>WTCH01000178.1 GCA_013138675.1 Woeseiaceae bacterium
CGCCCATTCACCGCCACTTGGGCGCCAGCATCGAGAAATGCCTGCGCTGTTGCAAAGCCAATGCCACGACTGCTGCCCGTTACAAGTATGCGTTTGTCTTCGAACATAATGATACCTCTCCCTATACAGTCGGATTTTATCTCCCGCGGCCTTTTTTCTAATCACCTCTCGCTATTTCTGCCTGCCCGGAGATGTCATGCTGAAGTGTAATCGGTTCACACGAGTTACGGTACTGCAGAACCCAACACCAAGCGCATCCGCCACAAGAATTAAAAGGGCTCTGACCCGAATGGCACTAAGTTAAGCCGGTTTAGCATGGATTTATCAACTGCATTTACTTGCCTGAAATGAGATAATTAGGCATGAAAAACAGCAGCTTGTACCTACCCGGTTTTCACCTGCCAACCTTACGCCGCACCCCCCGTTCTGCCCGCCAGAAATTGGCCGATGAGAAAGCGCGAATTCACCGCCATTCGATCAGTCAATTGGGCGCGTGTTTCGCTCAATTCATTCCAGCCCTGGCTGTGCCAGTCACCCGTAATTCCGCCATGAGTTGTTTGCGGTCTTTAACAGCTGTACGTTTTCAAAGCATATGGCACCACTTGAGCTATTTTCTAAGAGATACTTTTCTGCCGTGCTGTCTGGCGACTTGAAAGAGCCGCTTCTGGTCGAAAGCGCCATTAACGAGTTCACAGGATGTCGTTCCGCTGTGTGGTGTATAGCAGTTATCCAAAGGACGTAAAATTCAATGGTGCTTATGACAGTAGTCGGCCACGAGCGGTCGATAGAACGATGCCAATTTTCTCCTACCAGCGAGATGAATACACCGCAGATTCTTGTAGGTTAACCAATGGGTTGCAGCAAGGCTTGAAACGGCGGGTGGTCAAGCATCGATCGGAACACCGGGTCCCTGTGAATCCAGTCACCCATGCTTCTCCCCTCGGAGAACGCCCGTTGCAGGAATGCCATGGCCTGATCCTTATTTCCCAATGCAGCGGCAATCTGAGCCTGCCAGAATGAAGTGCCGCCGAACGAATAAGGTACTCTTGTGCCCTCGAGTTGTGCGCTGATGCGTTCAGCGCTCGCGCGATCGCCTTGCAGGGCCTTGGCGACGCCTAATGCGCCGAGAACGAAAAACCGGTTCGGGTCTTCGTGGTCGAGAAGCTCCAGCAACTCGATAGTCTCATCCACGCGGCCGGCCGAGAGCAATGTCAAAGCCAGACTGAAGCGTAGTCTTTCCTTTTCCCCGGCGGGCCGGGTCTGATACCAGGTGACCGCCTGCGCCAAGGTTTTGCGACCGGCGTCTGCCTTGCCGTGCGCGATCAGTTCCTCACCGGTGACACGAAACAGGCCACCTACTGTCCAGCCCGGCTGCACACCCATATTGATGCTGGCATCGAGCAAACTTTGTACGCCTTCGGTATCACCTAGCGCGGCACGTGCGCGGGACTCGATAAAAATCACGCCAAGCGAGTCCGGATACTGGGCACGAGCTATCAATGCTTCATTAAGCTCTTCGTCGTGGTGGCCAAGCATGTGCCTGGCAGCAGTCAGGAGTTCCCAGTACTGTGTCCAGCCGATCAACACGCGATTCGTGTCGATCGTCTGCATGGCCTCGATGGCTTCTTGCGGTCGATTCAGGGCAATCGCATAGGCTGCGCCGTCCATTACCGGGCCAAACTCCGGTGAAATCGAGCTGGCCTGGTGGGCTGCGTTATAAGCGGCTTCCAGGTCACCATTGGCTGCGGCGATTAACTGGTCCAAGCGGTAGCTCTCGTAGGGTGACAGTTCATCGCGTCTACGTTCCAATTCGCTGACCAAAACTTCCGATTCAGTCCACTCGCGGATATTGAGATGCGAAAAGATTAATAGAATGCGCGGCAGGTGGTAATCGGGGTCAAGTTCGATCGCCCGTTGAAAGTACCGCTGGGAGCCCGCGAAATCGGAGCGCCAGAAAATTTCAAGGCCTTCAATGACGGCTCTGTAAGCAGCGTAGCTCGGCATATGGCCCATCAGTTCGGCTGGCTGTTCGATGCGTGGATCGATGATCGAAGCAATAGCCCCCATAACCCGTTGGCGCAAGGCATCGATCACCTCGCCCGGCTTATCGTATGGGCCCTCAACGGGCTTTAACGCAACATGTTGGCGACGCTTGACATCATTGCTCGTATCGATGATCTGAGCATGAAACTGAATCACGTCACCGCTGCGATAGTAGGTGCCGGCGATCGCGTGCGTGGCGCCTGTTTCGTGTGCGAGCCTGGCCACCGGATCGCCCGGGCCGGCGATTGTTCGCGATATGTGTAAGGCTGTGTTGGGTGGTACGACCTCTACAATCCCTGTTCTTTGTAGACCCTCGCTGATCACATTGGCCGCCAATCGACCAACCGAATCCAGCGAAGCATCCCCTGTACCATTCTCAAATACGGCTACGACAATCCGCGGTTTGACCTCTTCGGCTGACGCCGTGCGTTGCTGCTCGACAAACCTCGCACTGAGAAAGAGGATTGCCGCCAGGCTGACGGTCGCAGCAAACCAGGCTGTGTATAGCAGCAGTGTCGATGAAAGGGCAGGCGCAGTGTCATTCGACTGGGCATCGCTCGAAGCCGGTTTCTCACGCCGGAATCCTCGCGGAGTCAGTTCGAATGCCCAGCCGATGATCATTGCAACTGGAAACCGGGCAACAAGCAGGAACAGGAAGGACTGCATCACCCAACTGGGTGCATCAAAGTTGTTCAGAACGAGGTCTGCTATTTGTGCCAGCAGCCAGGCCAACAACGCATAGACGCCGGCCACCCGTACTACGTGGCGACGTTGTAACTCTTTCCACAACTTATCCATGTCGCCTCTCAGTTTCGTTGTTGTCTGACATCACGCCATTTGTGGTGTATGTCCGCTTTGGGTTTGCCGCCGTTCAAAACTGTATCACACTGACTTCTGTGTTGCGTTGACCGGTTGAATTCGCAACCAAATGCGGAGATTCGACGAGTAAATGTGTCCGGCCCCATATTTCGTAATTAGCCGCGCTGTTCGCCACGAAACCTTCCCCGCCCGCTTTCAATTGCCACCATGCCGACCGCAGAGCATCGTCAGTTGACAGAACCAGAAATACACTTGAAGACTCTGTACTGAGAGATATATAGTGCATAGACGATGCATCAATAGATGGGTGGCGGATGGAAAGCGTGCAAACAGCTGACAATGTCTGCGATTTCGCTCGTTATGCTGGCCTCATTAAGTTAGCTTGTAGTCGGTGTGCCCTGCATGACCGGTGCCTGCCCCAAGGCTTGTCTG
>WTCH01000079.1 GCA_013138675.1 Woeseiaceae bacterium
GTCTTCGTCGACGACCTTCTCGGAGAGGACCAGCAGGCCGCCTTCATTCAATCCCGCGTAGATGTTTTGCACCAGCTCATCGCGATCATCCCGTTCGATGAATTGCAGCGTGTAGTTCAGTACAACCATCGACGCATTGGTGAACTGGATATCGCGAATGTCGCGCACGACAAGGTCAACGTCCGTTTCCGGACCATATTGCCGGTCATCTTCGGCAATCATTTCCCGGCAGCGCTCGATCATGGCCGGCGCCACGTCGACGGCGACGATGCGGCAGCAGGGCTGCTGAATACCCTGGCGCATGGCAAGCGTCGCGGCACCCAGAGAGCAGCCGAGGTCATAGCATGTAGTGCCGGCCCGGACGTAGCGGGCCGCCAGTGAGCCAATCGCTTCAATCGACGCGGCGTACCCCGGGATCGACCGGTGCAGCATATCCGGGAACACCCTGGCGACGCTGGCATTGAAGCGGAATGGCTCCGATCCGTCCTCAGTCTCAAAAATCTTGTCTTCGCTCAATTCCGAATCCTGTGGGACAATCGCGCATATGCTACGCGAACTTCATGCAGAACTCGGCATTCCCGAGGATTACGGGCTCGATGGAACCAGGCCGATTTTCGACGAGTCGACCGATCTCGTCGAGGTTGGCCCCAACCTGGTCGGCCGAATGCAGAGCCTGGAACGAGAGGCGGCGGCAAGGTGGATCGAGATGCAGGCCGGTGCCACGGAGGAAGGAACGCTCCTCCTGATCGTTTCGGGCTACCGCAGTATCGATTACCAGGCCCGCCTGATCCGAAAAAAAATCAATGCAGGTCAATCGGTTAGCGAAATTTTGGGCGTCAACGCGGCACCCGGCCACAGCGAGCACCACACGGGTCGGGCCATCGATATCGCCACGCCCGGGTCACGTCCGCTGACCGAGGAATTTGAGGGATCAGACGCGTTTCGCTGGTTGCAGGAGAACGCCGGAACGTTCGGATTTTCGATGTCCTACCCCCGAAATAACCCGGCCGGATTCATTTACGAGCCCTGGCATTGGGCCCTGATAGCCTGATTTCGTCGCAAAGCTCCATCGGCCAGTGCTTTCGGGTACAATCGCCGGCCCGAGCAAAACGCAAAAAACAGGCATTTAGCTGTTGACAGTAGGGCCTGTCTGGTTAGAAAATGCCCGGCTTGCGTACCGGAGGGGTACTCAAGCGGTCAACGAGGGCAGACTGTAAATCTGCTGGCTTATGCCTACGTAGGTTCGAATCCTACCCCCTCCACCAGAACGGTGGTCCGGCTGAGGGTTCAGGCGGTCCGGCAACGCGAAGATACAGTATGAATTATGAAATCCGGACGGTTGGTCAATAGAGACTGTCAGGATTTTTGTACGCCTGAAAAAGGCGTAGAAAGAACGATTCGAAGCTGTAGTCGGCGCGGGGCGAAAGAACAGAAGTCGTTACTCCTTATATAGGCGACGATTTGAAAAGGCGGGTGTAGTTCAAAGGTAGAACCTCAGCCTTCCAAGCTGATGATGTGGGTTCGATTCCCATCACCCGCTCCAAATTGGAAGGATGTGCACTCGGTGATGAGATTGCCCACATAGCTCAGGGGCAGAGCACTTCCTTGGTAAGGAAGAGGTCCCCGGTTCAAATCCGGGTGTGGGCTCCAGATAGAGAATGTAGGAGTGCGCTTTGCGCGCGAAGCAGGACGCGACAACGGTTAACCCCGTTTAGTGATGAATCGTAAACCTTAAAACCTTAAAACCTTAGAGATTAGGGCTATGTCTAAAGAGAAATTTCAGAGAACAAAACCCCACGTTAACGTTGGCACGATCGGTCACGTTGACCACGGCAAGACGACGCTGACGGCGGCACTGACGAAAGTGATGGCTGAGAAGCACGGTGGTGAGGTCATGGGTTACGACCAGATCGACAACGCCCCGGAAGAGCGCGAGCGTGGTATCACGATTGCGACGGCGCACGTTGAGTACGAGAGTGACAACCGTCACTACGCGCACGTTGACTGCCCGGGACACGCGGACTACGTGAAGAACATGATCACGGGTGCAGCGCAGATGGACGGCGCGATCCTGGTGGTAAGTGCCGCAGACGGCCCGATGCCGCAGACGCGTGAGCACATCCTGCTGGCCCGCCAGGTAGGCGTTCCGTACATTATTGTGTACATGAACAAAGCCGACCAGGTTGATGATGACGAGCTGCTGGAGCTGGTTGAGATGGAGATTCGCGATCTGCTGTCGATCTACGAGTTCCCGGGTGATGACACCCCGATCATAACGGGCTCAGCGCTGAAGGCATTTGAAGGCGACGAGTCTGACATCGGTGTTCCGTCGATTCACAAGCTGATCGAGCAGATGGACTCCTACATTCCGCAGCCGGAGCGCCTCATTGATGGTGACTTCCTGATGCCGGTCGAGGACGTGTTCTCAATTTCGGGTCGTGGCACGGTGGTAACGGGTCGTATCGAGCGCGGTATCGTGCTGGTGGGCGACGAGATTGAGATCGTTGGCGTCAAGGAAACAGCGAAGACGACCTGCACGGGCGTTGAGATGTTCCGCAAGTTGCTGGATCGTGGAGAGGCTGGCGATAACGTTGGCGTACTGCTGCGTGGCACGAAGCGCGAAGAAGTCGAGCGTGGCCAGGTACTGGCGAAGCCGGGATCGATCACGCCGCACACGAAGTTTGAGGCGGAAGTCTACATCCTGACGAAGGATGAGGGCGGTCGTCACACACCGTTCTTCAAGGGCTACCGCCCGCAATTCTACTTCCGCACGACGGACGTTACGGGTGCTTGTGAGTTGCCGGAAGGCACCGAGATGGTGATGCCGGGCGACAACGTGCAGATGGTTGTAGACCTGATTGCTCCGATCGCCATGGAAGATGGCCTGCGCTTCGCTATTCGCGAAGGTGGTCGTACTGTTGGCGCCGGTGTCGTCGCCAAAATAATAGAGTAGATAAATATGTCAACTAATCAGAACATTCGTATTCGCCTGAAGGCTTTCGATCATCGACTGATCGATACCTCAGCGCGTGAAATTGTCGACACGGCCAAGCGCACAGGCGCAACGGTCAAGGGCCCGATTCCGC
>WTCH01000210.1 GCA_013138675.1 Woeseiaceae bacterium
AGTCAGATGACGACGCGATCCACTTCTCGGGCATCAGCTTTTACCGTATCGATGTCGATACGATGCACGCCTACCTTGTCTTAAGGAGTGGCGAAGAAATCAGCGAGGAACAGCTGGTCTATCGCCGAAATTAAGCGGCAACAAGTTGGCCGTTAAGCGGCAACGAGTTTGGCGTTGGGGTCCTTCTTGCCCTTGGTCTGTTCTTCAGGCACTTCCCAATCAGCCGGCATCATGTTGAAGTCAAAGAACGGCTGCGTATCGCCATCGTCAATGGCGTTCTGGACCTGCTTGTAGAATTCACCGCCCGCCTTGTCCGAGAACGTGATTTCAACTTCCTTCGCCGCATCCTCTGTTTCCGGGCGCTCGCAGTACTCAGGGAACGTCGCTTCACCGGCATGACCAGTTGCGTAACCCTTTGCGAACATCTGCTTGAGAATACCGAAGCCATCATCCTGGACCAGGACGTCGCCGCGCGGATGGCCGCCGAGCGAT
The DNA here is from genome assembly GCA_013138675.1 of Woeseiaceae bacterium. Classification (GTDB taxonomy): domain Bacteria; phylum Pseudomonadota; class Gammaproteobacteria; order Steroidobacterales; family Woeseiaceae; genus UBA1847. Next base: position 493 of record WTCH01000210.1, read on the forward strand.
TTCATGTGTTTGATAAATGCGTCGAGATTGTGCGTGTCATACGCGACGTGCTGGCAGGAGTGATCGCCATGCTTCTCGACAAAGCTCGACACCTGCGATTGGTTTGCACGATCGATGCCTTCGATAAGCGCAATGCCGAAATCGCCATAGTCGATACACCAGATCTTCATGCTGCTGTTCGGGTCACCCGGACGTGCATCGTCGATGCGCTTGATCAACGTGCCGCCCTCAACAACGATGTGGAACCAGGCCCATTTTTCGATACTCCCCGCTTCAACCGCGTAGGCGATGTGGTCCACTTTCTTCAGGTGTGACATTGCTCTCTCCCAAGAGAATTCTGCGTAATTCGATATTCGACAAGTTTACGCAGGATGAGGCGCAGGGTGTCGGCGTTTACTGCGCAAAATGAGGTATAATCCACAGTAATTATTATTAATTATGACGTTTAACGCAGGTTTTGAGTTCCATGGACAGATATGACACGCGTATCCTGTTAGCGCTCCAGGAAGACGGCCGCATGAGCTGGTCGCGGCTGGCCAAGCGCATCAACCTGTCGGCCAGCGCCTGCCAGCGGCGCGTCGAGGCACTGATTGAACGCGGTGTCATCGAGAACTTCACGGTCAATCTCAACGAGAAGTCACTCGGCCATCGCGTCAAAGCATTCGTCGAGGTCAACGTCGACCGCCAGAGCACCGATCTTGCAAAGGACTTTCGCCTCAAGGTCCTCGAGCATCCCCAGGTGCAGGCATGTCACATGGTGTCGGGGACAATCGACTTCATGCTCGAGGTCGTCGCATCGGATCTTGACGGCTTCGGCCGCTTCATCGACGGCGAGTTATTAAGCATGCCCGCCGTCAAGGACGCCTCGTCTTCGATTGTCCTGAATGTCGTCAAGCCGAAACGGACGATGATCAGCGGCACCTAGTCAGGCAGCGGCGGGTACAAAGCGCGAAACGTTGCCGATGCTTCCATTGCCGAAGTTTAGAAGAACCAACGGAATCCGACCTCAAAGGTGTCGGATCGGTCTGTAGGCTCTGAATTATTAATGCCCCAGCCGGGTTTGATGTAAGCGATTTTTCCCGGCGCCACCATCTTGCCGAACTCAAGACCAACCCATAAGGAAAAATCATCGGTCTCGAAATCATAAATAGGCTGAAATTCCGGCATTAGGTAGAGGCCACCCCACCATTTGCCCGGTGGCGTCAAGGGTTGCATATAGAACCATCGTCCAACGAACTTCGACGTGTCGGGCGCTGAGTCCTTTTTGTACACATCGACGTAGTAAAGATTCAACATTGCGAAAAAACCATGCAAAGGCATGTCCACGACAACGCCTACTATCGGTGCGAACAGCAAGGAATTGCCAGCCAGCAATTCATCCGTCGCCGTAGGCAAAACAAAATCCGTACCGAACAGCCAAGCGCCGCTCTTTTTTCCGTCTTTACCGTAGTTAAAGCCCAGGGATTTCGGGTTCCACAAAAACTTGAGATCAATATCTCCGATGCCGATTGCGTCGGTGCCAGACGGGACACCCGCTATATCGCTGAAATCACGCATCTGGGCAATTGGCACTTCAAAGAACATTCCAAGTTCAGGGGAGAACGGCACAGTACCGAACGCTGTCAAATCTTGCTGTGTCAATCCGTTTTCCAGCTCCGTGTATCGATAAAAAGGCATCCACTTGAGAGAAAAATCGCGCGGATCGGTTCCGGTCTTATTTCCCTCAACGGCCGCATCTATTCTCTCTGCCTTGGCCTGGTCTAGCAGCTCATTGAGCCTCGCTATCTCCTGTTGAGACTCGCTCAGCTGAACTTGTTCTTCCTGTTGTTCCTGCTGACCCTGAGCAATGGCCGTCGATAGACCACAGACAGTGAGTAGAGCAAGCGAAATCGAGAGGCTACTCAGCAATTTACATTTCAATAAGATATTCATCTGGACGTCTCCGGAAATAGTTTCAGATACGCCCAATGCTGCAAAATGTGTGCCGTCGGAAATGCTTTCGCGCACTTACGCGTTATCACATTGAAATTGCAGGGTATTTAGAGAGGGTGTCTGACGGTCGCGGCGAACAGTCTTTCTACCCCGGCCGAAATATCGGCACTCGAATCGGCCCGTTAGGCCCTCGGCCGTTCGATACCGAGTTTTTTCATTCGCGATTGCAAAGTGGTTCGCTTGAGTCCGAGGTGTTCGGCTGCGCCATCCTTACCACGGACCTTCCAGTCGCACGCCACCAGCACCTTTTCGATGTGTGCTCGTTCAACCGCTTCGATCGTTTCTAGTGCCGCGTCATCAGGCCGAAAAGAAACAACATTAACGTCGTGCTCGCTGGAGAACCAGTCGCCCAACTGCAGCACTGAACCCGGGGAGAGAATCATGGCCCTCTCGATAATGTTCTTTAACTCCCTCACATTTCCAGGCCAGTCATACGCAGAAAGGACAGCCATAGCACTTGCGGACACTTCATCGAAATTCCTGCCCAGTCGATGTTGCAGTTCGGCAATGAAAAACCAGACTAGTAATGGAATGTCGCCGCGGCGTTCGCGAAGCGCGGGAGCTCGAATCGGAAATACGCCAAGTCGGTAATACAAATCAGCCCGGAATTCACCCTGCTCAATTAAGCGGTTCAGGTCTCGATTGGTCGCCGCAATTACGCGTACGTCCACGTTTATCGTGGTCGATGATCCGAGCCGCTCGAACTCCTGATCTTGCAGAACTCTCAACAGCTTTGCCTGGAGATCGATGGGCAAGTCGCCGACTTCGTCGAGGAAAATCGTGCCACCGTGCGCCAACTCGAAGCGTCCGAGCTTTCGACTGATCGCGCCAGTGAATGCACCCTTTTCATGCCCGAAAAGCTCGCTCTCAATCAGCGTGGCCGGGAGGGCTGCGCAGTTCACCGTAATCAGCGGGCTCTGGCTGCGTCCACTTTTCTCATGGATTCTGCGGGCTAAGAGACCCTTACCAGTACCTGTTTCGCCCAGTAGGAGCACAGTCGAATCTGTAGGCGCAACTTGCTCAGTTTGAAATATAGTGGTGCGAAAGACGTGACTTCTACCGATGAGTTCCTCATCACCGTACAAAACCTCGACCTCTTGCCGCAGTGATTCATTCTCTATCACAAGTTTTTCTTTAAGTGCATCGATCTCATTGAAGGCTTGCCCGAGGGCAAAGTGCGCTTGTTGATGTCCGATTGCGTCGCCAATAGTATTTCCGCAGAAGCCTAGTTGCGCTAAGGTACCGTCCGACCATTCCCGCCCGCGGTCGACACTAGCCAATCCCAGGTAACCGCACCTTCCATCTGCAGCCTGGAATGGCTCCAAAACCATCGTTTGGATGCTGGTTCGCTCAAACAATTCGACCTCGGCGGGTGCTTCAGGCGCGAAATCGCCCGAATCGGCGAAACGGATTCGTTTCCTCTTTTTCAGGTGCCCGGTCAGCCAGGGATAGTTATCGGCAAGGCTGACAACGTCAAAGTTAGGTCCGCCTACGGCGTCAACGAACCACTCGTGGCTTACCTC
>WTCH01000376.1 GCA_013138675.1 Woeseiaceae bacterium
GTGGATCGTCCGCTCGTCGTTCCCAAAGGCAAGAAGGTCCGTTTATTGCTGACGGCAAATGACGTTATCCACTCGTGGTGGGTGCCTGAGCTTGCCATTAAGAGGGACGCCATTCCCGGCATCATCAATGAAGCCTGGTTTACGGCGCTCGAAAGCGGGACCTTCCGCGGTCAGTGCGCCGAGCTTTGCGGCAAGGACCACGGCTACATGCCAATCGTAATTGAAGTTGTCGAGCTGGATGCCTACCAGACCTGGGTCGACGCGCGACAGGACGACAGCGCCCGGCTGGCGCAGTTGGAGAACTAGAGTATGACTACCGCAGTCGCAGACGCACACGAAGCGCTCGAGCACCACGGGCCCGAGAAGGGCATCAAGCGCTGGCTGTTCACGACGAACCACAAGGACATCGGCACGATGTACCTGGTGCTGAGCCTGATCATGTTTTTTGTTGGTGGCAGCATGGCGCTGATCATCCGCAGCGAGCTGATGACTCCGGGACTGCAGTTTGTGCACCCCGAGTTCTTCAACCAGATGACGACGATGCACGCGCTGATCATGGTATTCGGCGCCGTTATGCCGGCGTTTGTCGGTCTCGCCAACTGGATGATCCCGATGATGATCGGTGCGCCTGACATGGCGCTGCCGCGCATGAACAACTGGTCGTTCTGGATACTGCCGGTCGCATTCGGCCTTCTGGCATCGACTTTGTTCATGCCGGGCGGTGCGCCTGCCAGCGGTTGGACGATGTATCCGCCGCTTGTGCTACAAACCGGCGATGCATTTCCGTTCCTGATCTTCTCGATTCACTTAATGGGCCTGAGTTCGATCATGGGCGCAATCAACATTATCGTCACCATTCTGAACATGCGCGCCCCCGACATGTGGCTCCTGAAAATGCCGATGTTTGTCTGGACCTGGCTGATCACGGCCTACCTGCTGATCGCCGTGATGCCGGTGTTCGCCGGCGCCGTGACGATGTTGCTGACGGATCAATTTTTCGGCACGAGCTTCTTCCTCGCCGCCGGTGGCGGTGACCCGGTCATGTTCCAGCACATCTTCTGGTTCTTCGGCCACCCCGAGGTTTACATCATGATTCTGCCGGCGTTTGGCGTCGTGTCAGAGATCATCCCGACATTCTCGCGCAAGCCACTGTTCGGTCATGACTCTATGGTTTACGCCGCATCGTCTATCGCATTCCTGTCGTTCATCGTGTGGGCGCACCATATGTTTACGGTCGGTATGCCGCTATCCGGACAGTTGTTCTTCATGTTCGCAACGATGCTCATCGCCATCCCGACGGGCGTAAAGGTGTTCAACTGGATCGCGACAATGTGGCGCGGAGCAATGACGTTCGAAACACCGATGCTGTTTTCACTCGGCTTTGTGTTCCTGTTTACGATCGGCGGATTCTCAGGGCTGATGCTGGCGATTGCGCCGGCCGATATTCAGTACCATGACTCCTATTTTGTCGTGGCACATTTTCACTACGTGCTCGTGCCGGGTTCGATATTTGCGTTGATGGCTGGCACATACTACTGGCTGCCGAAGTGGACCGGCCACATGTATAACGAGACGGCTGGCAAGCTGCATTTCTGGATGTCGACGATATTCGTTAACCTGACGTTCTTCCCGATGCACTTTCTCGGCCTTGCCGGCATGCCTCGGCGCATTCCCGATTACTCGACGCAGTTTGCGGACTTCAACTGGATGGCCAGTGTCGGCGCCATCGGCTTCGGCCTGTCGCAATTGATTTTCGTCTACGTTCTGCTGACGTCGAAGAAGGGCGAAAAAGCGACCGACCGGGTATGGGAAGCACCGCGAGGGCTCGAATGGACCGTGCCATCACCCGCGCCGTACCACACATTTGATACGCCACCGGTCAAACGCGTCTCCGAGGAGGCCTTCGAGTGACACGCGACGACAGCGAACAACGCAAAGCCATTCGGCGTACCGCACTGATTGTGGCCGGCATCGCGATTGCCTTTTACGTGGGTTTCATCCTGATGGGTGTGCTGCGCGCTTAGACAATGAACGACTACCAACCAAAAATTTCGAATCGGGCATTGACCACGAGGCTGCTTGCCTTCACCGTCAGTATGTTCGCGTTCGGCTTCCTGGTGCTGCCGCCGCTTTATGAGGTGTTCTGCGATATCACGGGTTTCGGGGGCCGTACCAATGCCACGGCCGTCGCCGCGATAGAACGGCCGGACGAGACGCGCACGATTCGTATCGAATTTGTCACGACCGTCAACGAGTATGCACCGTGGTCGTTTGCGGCCGATGTCGACAGCATGGAAGTGCATCCGGGCAAGATGTACTTTGCGACGTTCTCGGCAACCAACCGTTCGGACCAGTCGCTGACCAGCCAGGCCGTGCCTAGCCTGGCGCCGGTATCAGCTAACGAGCACTTTAAGAAAATCGAGTGTTTCTGCTTTACCAGCCAGGAGTTCGCCGCCTTAGAAACGCGAACCCTGCCACTGCAGTTTATTGTTGACCCCGACCTGCCCGAGTACGTGGACACGATCACTCTGTCCTACACCCTATTCAAGACCGAGAACACCTATGTCTCCCGCACAAGATAGTTA
>WTCH01000183.1 GCA_013138675.1 Woeseiaceae bacterium
GGGCGACAATGAAATGACCTTCTTGAGCAATCCTTCGGCAACCGAATGACGGCCGCCGGAGGAGGCGAGCATGGCAAGTTGCCTCAGGACCGGGATGCTATCGGGGTTTGATTTCAAGGTTTTGTCACAGACCTGCTCGGCCGCTTCCAGGTCTCCCTCTGCGACCAGTTGCCGGACCTCGTCGAGGGCTTGAGCAACGGGCGACAGCTCGAGGTGGTGTTGCCGTGCTTTGTTCGCGGCATCGATGTTGCCCAGTCGCGCCTGGGCCTCGGCAAGGCCGGCCCATGCTCCGGGCTGAGTTCCGTCAAGGCGTATCGCCTCCTCGAAACTTTTTACCGCCTGTTCGAGGCGACCCTCGTGAAGGCATAGCATGCCAAGATCTTCGTGCGGTTTGGCGAACCCCGGTTCAATCGCGATGGCTTTCTCGAGTACCGGTTTCGCTTCGGTCGTCTTGCCGAGTCGTAATGAAACAGCGCCAAGCAGCCCGAGAACATTGACGTCATCGGGGTCTTTCTCGAGCAGTGATTCGCACTGTTGCTCTGCCTGCTGGAACTGCCCGGAGCTGATCAGCCGAAAAATGTCCTCGATACCGCGTCGCGTTGCCGTTCGTCCATTCATTCGCTGTCAGCCCCATCCAAATCAGCAGCGCTTACCACATCCGGTACCATTGTGAGGTCCGTGGAGGCGATGATGTTTGCACCCGAAATGCCGGGCGTCCTCGCCAGTTGTGACAGATGTTCGGCACAGATAGCAAGTCCTTCTTCGCGCGGATCCTTGTCCTTCTCGAGACGCTGCACGATTGAATCCGGAATCTCGTTATTCGCCCGATTTTCCCGCAGCCAGCGGGCATCATCGGCGGATGTCAGTATGAACGTACTTGCGATGATGCTCGCGCGCCGTGTCAGCCCCGCGCCGATCAGGTGACTCACGTGAGCCCGCAGTGCGTCCACATCCATATTGCCATGCGTGACTATGAATTGGGCTCCTGCATCGATCTTTCGGGTCAGCTTTTCGGGCACCCACCCCGGTTTGGGTGAATGGGCCGTCATAGTGCTGCCGATAAATAGATCGGCCGCGGCCCCGAGCCTTTCATCGGTTTTGAGCATGGACGCGGTCGCGATCAGGTCGGCAACGGTCATGTCCATGACGGCTTTCGGGCGCGGTGAAAGGGCCGATGGCATTCGACTGCCACGAATCAGCAGCACATTGCTAACGCCGAGTGCGGCAGCACCCAGCAGATCGGCGATCAGGGCTAGCCGGTTTCGGTTACGACAGCTCATCTGGACAATGGGGTCCAGGCCACTATCGAGAACCAGGCGTGCCGCTGCTATTGTGTTCAGGTGCATCTGGCCGTACTGATGGTCAGTCAGCACGACCCCGTCGACACTGTCCCGAAGCGCGTCAGCCTGCAGGCAAATCGACTCTGCGTCGGTTTCCGGCTTGAGAAAGCACTCGGCAGTGACCACGAAGTTTCGCTTGCGGAGCTCGTCTTGGAAGATTTTCATCGGTGAAGATTAGAAGTTTCTGGAAGGCACCACAATAATATGCTGAACTGCCGTCCGGGTAACGTAAGAGGATGTACCGATAAATACTCAGGAACAACCCAGCGTTTTGTTCGATCAGGCGCTCGCCAATCTGCGAGCCGGCGCTGCGGCGGATGCTGCAACGGTGTGTACCGAAGCGCTCAAAAAGTTTCCCGGGGACGCCAATCTCATGTGTCTGGCGGCTCGGGCGGAGATTGAGTTGGGCGATTTCGATAAAGCCGGAAAATTTCTGGAGGAGGTTGTCCGCAGGCACCCGGATTTCGCCGTTGCGCACGATGTCTCCGGCGATCTGCTTTTCGCGCAGGGGTATGCGGGCACGGCAATCAAGGCCTACGAGCAGGCATTGCGCCTCGATCCTGCCCGTTCGGCCACCTTGAAGAAAATCGAAAGAGCCCGGCAGCTTCTGGACCAGGCACGTGAGAAAAGTGAGTCAGCCAAAGAGGCATCCGTAAGCGGGCGGCAAATGGCATTTGCTGAAGAGATGCACAATGCCGAGCAGTTCATGAAGGCCAACGACCCAAATCCGGCAGAAGACATCTACCGGAAAATTCTGAAATACGACCCGAACCACGTTGAAGCGGCGAGAATGTTGGCCAGGATTGCAGCCGATAACCATCAGCACGACGACGCCGAGGTATTCCTGCGGCATGCGATTGAGATAGCGCCGGACTATGCGCGACTGTGGGTCGATCTTGCGAATGTCCTCAAAGAACTCAACAAGACTGAGGAAATGCTCACCTGTGCGGACAAGGTTCTCGCACTGGCGCCGGATGTGTCCGAGTCTCATGTTCTCCACGGAATTGCGCTTGGCGCGAACAGCGCCCACGAAGAAGCAACCGTTGCCTACAAAAAAGCACTGCAGATATCGCCGCAGCGCCCAAGCGTCTTGTGCAGCCTGGCGCATCACCTGAAGACTGTGGGCGAGCAGGACGAGTCCATCGAGACCTACCGCCGCTGCATGGAGGTTAAGCCCGATCATTCCGAGGCGTACTGGAGCCTCGCCAACTTCAAAACATTTCAATTCAGTGAGTCCGAAATCGAAATAATGAAAGCCTTGCTCGAGCGTGAGGACCTGCCCGAGGAATCCCGGGTTCAGGTCAATAACGCACTCGGCCTCGACCGCGAATCCCGGGGGATGTACGATGAGGCGTTTTCGCACTATGCACGTTGCAATTCGCTGCGACGAAAAGCGGAAGACTACGATCCGGTCGAGACCGAAACTCGGATTGACGGCAACATCGAAGTATTCAGCCAGGAGTTCCTGGACAACAACACCGGGCACGGCAATGATGACGGGTCGCCGATATTTGTGGTCGGGCTACCGCGATCCGGATCGACGTTGATCGAGCAGATTCTGGCCAGTCACAGCATGGTCGACGGCACCCACGAGCTGCATGACCTGATGAACGTGTCCAAGCGAATCCGCCAACGCGTCAAGGTGAAGAAGAACGCGCGCTATCCGGAAACACTGCTTGACCTGTCACCGGGCGACTGGCAGGAAATTGGTGCGGACTATATCGAGTCCACAAAGAAGTATCGCTCCGGAGCACCGTATTTCATCGACAAGAACCCGAATAATTTCACCTATATCGGTCTCATCAGGCTTGCGTTGCCCAACGCGAAGATCATCAATGCCAAGCGCCATCCGCTCGACAGTTGTTTTGGAAGCTTCAAGCAGCTCTTCGCCAGCGGGCAACAGTTTAGCTACGATCTCGTGGAGGTTGGCGAGTACTACCTGCAATATGACCGCCTGGTTAGGCATTTTCACGAATTACTGCCCGGCTTCATCCTGGATGTCCAATACGAGGAAATGGTGGCAGACCT
>WTCH01000046.1 GCA_013138675.1 Woeseiaceae bacterium
ATGGCAAAGACATTCGTATAGGCACCCAATCCTCGCAGCGCTGAAACCCGAATCGGCACGTCGGTCAGCAGGTGCTTCGTCACGTCCATCGACTCGAACGCATACAACGGCACGCCGTTTCGGTCGGCACCGCCATTAGGCTGCGGAATCGACTGAATCGGTGGCAACGGCAGTGGATCTTCCTTGTGCTGCGCGTAGATCATGCTGCCGGCGTTCTTTGTGTCCCTCGGCCGACTCGAATGCGGGCAACTCCAAAGGTCGTAATTCCAGTTGCGCACATCGCCTTCTGCATCAACATCCGCACTGACTTCCACGTGCATTGCCGACCCGTAGGGTTCCCAGGTCATCTCGTCAATGCGTTCCCACTGCAGTCGCACCGGACGGCCGGGGAACTTCACTGCGATTGCAGCAGCATCACACGCCGCATCATCGGCACCGTTATGCCCATAGCAGCCTGACGCTTCGTGGTGAATGCAACGTATGTTTTCACTATCGAGACCGAGCACATGCGCGATGCCCGCGCGCAACGGGTACATGCCTTGCGCGTGGCTCCAAACAGTTAGACTTGACCCATCAAATTGGGCTATCGCCGCAGACGGCGAGATCGAAGCATGCGCCTGGAACGCGCGCTGGAAGACACCGGTTACAGTAGTCGTCTCGACGGGTTCGGCGGATTCGGGTTGCTTTGATACCACGGGCTCAGCGCGCGACTCGGCCGACTGCAACCAATCAAATACTCGATTTTCGTCCGGCAAGTCAGTAACGAATCGCCAACCGGCTGACTCGCGCAACAGTTTGGCCGCATCGCGTGCCTGTTGTTCTCGCTCAGCTACAACAGCAATGAAGTTGCCATCGCGAATAACTTTGAGGACACCCGGCAACTGCTCGGCACCCGACGCATCCAGCGCCTTGAGCTCCGCTCTTTCGGTCGGCGGCCGCACGATCCTTGCATGGACCATATCCGGAAGCCGTAAGTCCTGAAGGTAGCTTTGGCCACCAAAGACCTTGTTCGGTATGTCGATACGCTCGTACGATTCGCCAACAATCGTGTAGTCATCGACGGGTTTCAGAGACTGGTCATCGGCAAAGTCCAGCTCGTGTTGCTCGTCACCGATCAACTGCCAATAACTCAGGCCGGTCGCACCTGACGCATTGTGAATCTCGCCGTCGACGACTTGTAAGGAATCGATCGTCGCATCCAATTTTGCGGCAGCCTGCTCAAGCAGGTGCTGGCGTGCGGCCGCAGCCGCCCGTCGAGTGGGAGGGCCTGCCTGTTGCACGGAGATACTGCTAAACGTATAGGACTCGTCGGGCGAGAAATTCGTATCGACAGTGACCAGCGATATCCGCTCGAACGCCACGTCGAGTTCTTCGGCCGCCATCTGTGCCAGCGCGGTGCCTATTCCCTGCCCGAACTCAACCTTGCCAAGCATCAACTTCACGTCGCCTGATGCTTCGACAACCAATCGGTTACCCAGAATGGCGGAGCCACCGAGAACAGGGTCACCACCTTTCTGGCAGGCCGGAATCACAAAAAGGACGGCCAAAGTACCCGAGGCTTGCAGGAACTCGCGGCGCGTGACACTCATGATTTATCACCTCGCATGCGCCCGGCAGCGCGTGCCACAGCCTTGACCATTCGCGGCTGCGCACCGCAGCGGCAAAGGTGACCCGATAAGGCCTGCTTGATCTCATCATCAGTGGGAGACGGGCTTTCTTCGAGAAACGCAGCTGCCGTCGTAATGATTCCGCTCGCACAATAGCCACACTGCAATGCCTGCAATTCAATGAACGCGGCTTGCAGAGGATGGGGGCTCGACTCCGTTCCCAAGCCTTCAAGCGTCGTTATCTCTTTGCCCGCAACGGATTGCACCGGTAAGACACAGGACCGCAGAGAGGTGCCGTCAAGAAGAACAGCGCAGGCACCGCATTGCGCGAGTCCACAACCGAATTTGGGCCCGTTTAGCTCGAGGTCGTTGCGCAGGACTTCGAGCAATGGCGTCCGCGGATCGACGTCGATGCTGACATCTGCGCCATTGAGCTTGAAGTCGATTGTCATACCGAATCCTGTTACTTGAGGCCGTCGCTAACGTCCTTGTTTTCGGATTCTAATTTTAGTCCGGACGCTTTGGCCTGCTCTTCCAACAGTATCCCGAAATCGCAATCCGTGTGACCTGCATCGATCGACTTCTGCACGCGTTCCCGGGTGGCTTGTGCCACCTGCATCGGTACGCCGAGACGCTCAGCCGCGCTCAGTCCGAGATCCATGTCCTTGCGCAGTAATATCGGGGTAAATGTCGGCGTCCAGTCAAGGTTGACCATGGCCGGCGTCTTGTAGCGCGAGAACATCGATCCCATGACACTGTTGTTGATGAATTCGAGCAGCGCATGTCGCGGTACCCCGCCTTTCTCTGCAAGCACGGCAATCTCAGCCAGTGACTGCGTTACGACGCCTAGCAATACGTTGTGGCAGATCTTGACCATGCGCGCGAGTTCGCCCTCACCCACGTAGGTCACACCCTCACCCAGCGCTTCAAGATGCTCCCTGGCAAACTCAAATGCGGCTTCCGGCCCGGACACAACCAGTGTCAGACGACCTGCAGCGACGACTTTCGCGTTGCCACTGACTGGCGCCGACAGCATCGTGGCGTCGCGCTGCGAGAACAGGCTGCGAACTTCATTCGACGCTTCTTCGGAGACACTCGAGCAGTCAATCAGCATGCGAGGTGTATTCGGTGTACTTAAGACCCCGTCCTCACCGCCCACGACATGCAGCAGATCATCCGGTCCCGACACCATCGTGAACACGATGTCTCGATCCGCCAGGTCAGCCGGCTTGTCGACGATCGTTGCACCCAACTCGGCCAGTGGCTCCGCCTTGGAACGCGTGCGGTTGTAGACCGCCACATCGCAACCCGCCTCGACGAGCCGTTTAGCCATTGCGTAGCCCATGCGGCCGGTGCCAATCCAGCCAATTTTGTGATTTGAGTTGATTGTTGCCATACGCCGGACGCCTTGTAATACGCTAATGCAAACGATTGCACAAAATGGGATTATAGGCCCACCATGGATCTGAATCCAATCGATATTGGCCTTCTCGTGTTCGTCCTGGCCGCGATTTCGCTGGGCGGCCTGTTCAAGGGGATGACGGGCCTCGGGTTGCCGATGTTTGCAGTCCCGGCACTAGCCGTCGTCACCTCGGTTGAAGAGGCGGTCGTGCTGATGATCATTCCGGGGCTCGGCGCTAACCTCTGGATGGTCTACCGCCATCGTCAATTCGCGTCTTTGCTGCGCGAGCACCTGCCTTTTCTGATCAGCGGCTTTCTCGGTGGCATTGCCGGAACCTCCTTACTGATCGTACTCGACGACCGCTGGCTGAAGCTGATTCTCGCAAGTTGGCTGGCGCTTTACCTGTTGCAGTATTTCTTCAAAAGTAATTCCCTGGGCCTGTTTCGCGGACGCGGGCGATTCGCTTATGTACTGGGCGCCACTGCCGGTACGATACAGGGAGCGACCGGAATCTCTGCACAGATTATTGCGCCCTACTACCATGGCCGCTCACTCGCACCTGCTGCCTACGCGTTCCTGGTGACGTCAACTTTCCTGGTGCTTGGTATTTCTCAAACGGCAACGGCGTTCGCGACGGAACTGTTTACTGCCGAGCGATTGCAGCTCGGGCTGATCGCATTGGTGCCAGCGCTACTCTTTACGCGCATCGGCATCCGCTTCGCGCAGCGCGTCTCTCAACAGACGTTCGACAGAGTCCTGTTATTCACGTTCTGCCTGATGGAAATCAAGCTGATTCTGGACATCGTTCGAGCCTAGAAAGAACTAGAACTCTGCACTCCAATCACTTGATTCAATAAGAGATTTCAAGTGTTGCAGGTAAGCAGCCGAGTATGCGCCGTCAATGGCACGGTGATCGAAGGAATGCGCCAATATGCCGACCGGCCGTACCGCTACGGAGTCACCAGCCGCGCTTTCGATGACGACAGCCCGCTTCTTGACCGCATCCATTGACAATATTCCGACTTGCGGCTGATTGATGATCGGCGCGGTAAACAAAGTTCCGTACGGCCCCGGGTTGGAGAGCGTATAAGTACCGCCCGTCAGATCGTCCACCGTCAATTTCTTCGTCTTGGCACGTGCCACCAGATCATTGAACGCTTCAGCCAACGCCGAAACAGACAGGGAGGCAGCGTTTCGCACGACCGGTGCGACGAGACCCTGGTGGTTGAGATCAATGGCGATAGCCAGGTTGATGTCGGCATGCACAAGCAATGATTCATCTTCAACGCTGGCATTGATGTTGGGAAACTCGGCCAGCGCCTGGCACACGGCGCGCGCAACAAAGGGCAAATAGGTTAACGAATAGCCTTTGTCGGCTTTCCAGGCGTCCTTGCGCCCCAATCGAACGGCGTCGACGGCCGTAAAGTCCGCGTCGATTGCCTGCAGAACATGTGGCGAGGTCGCCTTGGACCGGACCATGTGCTCTGCCGTGACCTTACGGAAACGATCAAAGGGAATACGTTCAACATCTTGTGGTGTCGCGGCTGAAGCCGCTCCTACAGGAGCGGCGGAACTTGTAGGAGCGGCTTTGCCCAATGGGGCCACACCGTGAGCCGCGACAGATCCACCTTCAATG